>JBBQAU010000038.1:0-15209 GCA_038316685.1 Sphingomonadales bacterium | reverse complement strand
GCTTGCCGGCATGAGTTTTTTGACATTATAGCCCGTGCTGAATGCGAACGGAATATTCCGTTCCTTCAACGCCGCTGCCACAGGCCATGACATCTCACCATTCAGGTTCAGGTCAAGCAATGCTGCATCAAATTCCCCGGTTTGGGCAAGCAGCAGGGCTTCGTCGACACGCGATGCCGGCCCGACGATTTTCCAGCCAAGCTGATCAAACATCTGCTCCAGCACCATCAATAAAAGGAACGAATCCTCCACAATCAGGACACGATAGGCGTCGGTGATTGTGGCGGTCAGCGCCGAACCGGTGGCAACGATTTCAGGTAAGGGAGGGACCACGGCCTCTGTGGAAATCGAAGTTCCCGGCAGTGACACTCTACAAACCACGCCGGTCGTCAGATAATCGATCGTAGCGCCGCCGCCGGTTTCCATCGCCAGAGCGCGTTCAATCAGTGTCGATCCAAAGCCAAGACGCGTCGGGAGCAAAACATCGGGCCCGCCCAGCTCGCACCAGCAAATTTCGAGGCTTCCGCCGGAACCAATCTGCCATGTTACCTCAACAGTGCCGGACGCAGTCGAAAAAGCACCAAATTTTGCGGCATTGGTTGCCAGTTCATGCACCGCCAGCGACAGCGACAATGCGGACTTGGGCGTGAGAATGATATCGGGTCCGCCAAGGATGATGCGGTCACAGCGCTCCCTGTAGAAATCGAGCTCCTCGTCCAGAAGCCGACGCATCGACACGCCTTCCCAGCGGCTTTCGGACAAAAGGCTGTGCGCCTTCGCCATCGACTTGATACGACCATCCAGTCCCTCGACAAAGCCGGTCAGGGAATCGGCGCTGCGACTGGTTTGCACCACCAATGCCTGGATGTTTGCCAGCGTATTCTTTACCCGGTGATCGAGTTCAGCCATCAACAGTTGATCGCGGTCGAATGCGATTTTGCGTTCGCGGGCGGCTTCGTTGATGCGTCGCAACACGACGTGGAGCAGCGAAACGCGCAGATCGAATGCTGCGTCGATGTCAGCGGGCGTCCACTGGATACTATGGCCGACGACCGTTTCCTTCCAAAGTTCGAAGGAGCGGCGCGGCATCAATCGGTCCCCATCCGGCCCGCGCTCGAATTGCTTGACGGGTGCGCCAGCCCAATTGACGTCTCCTATCAGCTCGGGCCTGAACCAGATGATATAGTCCGACGCCGCTGGCGACACTGAGATCACAAGGATACCTGACGCGACCCCGGCGAACGCCTTGGCTGGCGGCCATATCTCACCGAGCCGGTCGGTCTTGTAAATCCCATCGCCACCGCGCATTTGTGTATTCAGCCAGACGACAAGATTTTCGATTTCAGTCTGATTTGGCGTAACCCCCAAGAAGGTCAGTTGGCCTTTGACGCAAACCGCCACGCCGCCGCGCCGACCTTCGGTAAGGCCAGAACCGCCCACATGGATATAGTCGAGCAAATTGGGTGACTCTTGCGTCAGTCCAGCGGCATAGTCATCAGCGCTAGCAAGATTGAGCATCAGATTCTGCAACACCATCCGGCTGGCCAGCTGCGCTTCGATCTGCTCCCCCTTTTCGCGTAACTCGAGCTGAAGCGAGAACATCGACCCGAACAGTTCGCACATGGCGCGCAGGTGGCGCGGGAGCAGGCGGGGGCTATAATGATGACAAGCGATCAACCCCCAGAGCTTTCCGCCGAGAATGATCGAGATCGACATAGAGGCGTCGATGCCCATGTTGCGCAGATATTGACGATGCACCGGCGAAACATCGCGGAGAATGGCATGGCTCATATCAAGCGGCTCGCCGGTCCGGGGATTATCCACCGGCATGAGCGCGGCAGGATCATAATCGACCTGTGTGATCAGCCGGAGCCAACTTTTTACGTATAAGGCACGCGCCTGTTGCGGAATGTCGGCGGCTGGATAGTGAAGATCAAGAAAAGGCTCCAGATGCGGTTCGCGCGCCTCAGCGATAACCCAACCCGATTCGTCGTGCAGGAAGCGGTAAACGAGGACCCGGTCGTAGCCGGCCACTATCCGCACACGCTCTGCCGCGAGTTGACATAAGTCTAGCAGCGATTCGGTATCATCGAAGCCCTCGATCATCTCCTGCAAGCCAGCGAGCGGATCGATGGCAAAGCGGTTTTCGCGATCTGCCGCCTCCAACTCAAGCACGAGCCAGGGCCCGCTGCGATGAATGCTCGCATCGAGCGGCTGATCGTCGTCGCGGCGCATGATCGGGTCAAGCAGATGGCGTGGCTTTGTCAGATCGAATTTACCGTCGAGTGCGCGCAGATGATCAATCTGCTGGGGACTGAATACCGTATCTGCAGATGCGCCGAGCAGATTTTCGAGCGTCATTTCCAGCAGCGCCTGTGTGTCCCCCGCAACCTGCAAAATCTCGAATGTGTCAGGAGCGAGCACCAGCATGACGCCGTGGGGCAGAATCGCGCCGGGTATGTGGATCGGTTCGCGATCACAATTCGTCGTGTCGACAGATATTTCAAAATCAGACCCGACCGACATCTGCTTTCCTCCACCCGCCGAGCCATGTTTCGAACACCGAAAAAATCTCTACCGCTGCATCAATCGTTGCGGCGCGGCGCGCTGGTTCCGCCGAGACGAGCTCGAGCCGACCCACAAAGTCGCGCCATGCCATGCCCGTTGCCGCCCCGCGTCCTTCGAAAAAGCGTCGGCCATTTGGTTCGCCAGAGCCAAGCAGCCGATCAAGGCCGCGGGCGAGACTGCGGCCCCCAAGTGCTGAGCCCTCGATGACATATAACGCGCCCAAGACGCGCTCAGCGCTTTCGAGTTGCGGCATTTTTGGGCGCTGCCGGCCTGCGCTTGGCAGGACGGGCTCGCCGCGCAGTGTTTCGATGTCCCGGGCAAGCCAACAGCTACGTTCATTGCTGAGATGCGCCGCAGCCTCGAACGCTTCGTGGAACCCAATCAGACGAATGAGCAATTTTGTATAGTCGTCCCGGTCAATCGAGCCATCCTGCACTGCTGCAAAGCCAGTGTGCAGGTGCAGCCGTCGATGAACGTCATCCGTGGCGGTGCGCAGACACTCACGAAGCGACGTTTCGGCGGTTTGCGCAGGGAGTGTTACGGCGTCAAAATTGATAAATAAACCCGGACCAAAACACGCTGATGAAGGAATGTAGTATCGCCTTGGCGGAAAATTAAAGTCAATCGATTTGAGACTTGGTGATGAATACCAGGCGTCTTGGGTCAGACATGCGCGGACGAGACGGAATGCCATACATAATCTGATCCTAAGGCTACCCTTCAAGCGCGCTGCCCTGTTAACGACGCAAAGGTTAAATCAAAAAAACCCGTCTAAGGAATGACTGGTTTTAGGCAGCACGGTCGCATTCCGGGATATCCTGCATTCGGGTTGACTGCCAACCGCCCAATTGCCGCGACATTAAATTTAGGGCGCTAGAATGATCAAAGGGTAGCCACCCGCCCAGCCTCCCCTGAAACCGGCCCATCAGCAATCGGCCAGTGTCGGCCAAAGCCGTCGCCGTCGATGAATGACTGGCACAGGGCAATCGTTGCAGATGATAGCGCCGAAACGAACGACCGCTTCCAGGCCGCAGCTTTTGAGCCCGAAATGTCGCTTATTCAATCGGTTCCCAAACGCCTCCTTCTGCCCATCCTCCGCCCCCGTCGTCGTGCCCGCACGGATCGGCATCCCGTTCCATCCGCCGCGTTAATCGCTTCAGTTGCTTAGGTCCGTGATGGATTGCCGCCTGCGCGCGAATGACGATGGATGCAGGCGGCAGGCGCGCGGTTGCTAAGCCGCCGTTTTGCGCGCCTTGGCCAGTTTCTTCAGCACCATTTCGCGCTTGAGGCGCGACAGATGATCGATGAAGATGATGCCTTCGAGATGATCCATCTCGTGCTGGATGCAGGTGCCGATCAACCCTTCGAGCCGCTCGTCATGCGCCTTGCCGTCTTCATCAAGCCAGCGGACGCGGCAGGCGGCGGGGCGTTCGACTTCGGCATATTGATCAGGGACGGACAGGCAGCCCTCGTTATAGATGCTGACATCGGCATCAGCCGTAACGATTTCGGGGTTGATGAAGATTTGTGGCGCGCGGATCGCCTTGCCGTCGCCATCCTCTTCCTGAAGGTCGATCACCAGGATGCGCTTGGGCATGCCGATCTGCACGGCGGCAAGGCCGATCCCGCGCGCGGCATACATGCTGTCGAGCATATCATCGATCAGCGCGCGAACATCATCATCGACCGCCTCGACGGGGGTGGAAATGACGCGCAGACGCGGATCAGGTATTTCGATAATTTGATGGACGGCCATGGGTGTCAGCTAGGAAAGCGGGGGCTTTTCGTCAAGGCCGGGGTGGTCAGCCAACCGGCCTGCGTGCGCGCAGCGCCTGTGCGAGGGTGCCTTCGTCGAGATAATCGAGCTCGCCGCCGACGGGCAGACCGTGCGCGAGTTGCGTGACGCGGACCGGGAACCGCTCGATCCGCTCGGCAATGTAATGCGCGGTCGTCTGGCCTTCGAGCGTGGCGTTCATTGCAAGGACGACCTCGTCGATGCCGCCCGCCTCGATACGGCGGAGGAGCAGATCAATCGACAGATCATCAGGGCGCACGCCATCAAGCGCTGACAGCTTGCCGCCAAGCACATGAAAGCGCCCGGGGAACAGCCGCGAGCGATCAAGCGCCCAAAGGTCCGCCACCTCCTCGACAACGCAAAGCGCGCGGGTGTCGCGGCGGGGATCGGCGCAGATGCCGCAGGGGCTGGTGGTATCGACATTGCCACATTCATCACACGAGCGCAGCCGGTCTGCGACCGACGTCAGTGCAGCGAGCAACGGATCAAGTGCGGTCTCGCGTTTCTTGATGAGGTGGAGCACGGCGCGGCGTGCCGAACGCGGGCCCAACCCCGGCAGTTTTGCCAATGCCTGCGTCAGCGCGTCGATTTCGGGTGAGGCCATGACATACAGATAAGGGCTTGCGCACCGCTCTGCCAAGCGGTGAAGGAGGATCATGCGGATTGTGTTTATGGGAACGCCCGAATTTGCGGTGCCGGTGTTGCAGGCATTGATTGAGGCCGGGCATGACATTGTCGCGTCGTACAGCCAGCCAGCGCGTCGGGCGGGGCGCGGCAAGGGGCTGAAGGCGTCCCCCGTGCAGGCGCTGGCGGAGGCGCAGGCGATACCGGTCATGACGCCAGTGTCGCTGCGCGAGGCCGAGGCGCAGGCGGTGTTTGCAGCTTTCGGGGCCGATGTGGCGGTGGTGGCGGCTTATGGCTTGATCCTGCCGCGTGCAGTGCTCGATGCGCCCCGGCTGGGGTGTCTGAACGTCCACGGATCGCTGTTGCCGCGCTGGCGGGGGGCGGCACCTGTTCAGCGCGCGATCTTGGCAGGCGATGCGGAGACGGGCGTTGGCATCATGCAGATGGAGGTCGGGCTTGATACCGGGCCGGTGCTGATGGAGGGACGCACACCGATTGACGGCAAGACCGCGGGCGAGTTGACGGCGGAGCTGAGCCAGCTGGGCGCGCGTCTGATGGTGGCGGTGCTGGCCGATATCGCCGCGTTTGCGCCAGTTGCGCAGCCGGAGGCGGGCGTGACCTATGCCAGCAAGATCGACAAGGCCGAGGCGCGGATCGACTTTGCGCTGCCTGCTGTCCAAATCGAGCGGCAGATACGCTGCTTTAATCCGGTGCCGGGTGGCTATATCGAGATTGCTGGCGAACGCGTGAAGATATTGGCGGCTGATTTAGTCGCGGCGAGTGGCCGTCCCGGTCAAGTGCTCGACGATGTCTTGACGATTGCCTGTGGCGAGGGGGCGATCCGCCCGACGCTGCTCCAACGCGCAGGGCGTGGTGCCATGACTGCGCAGGATCTGCTGCACGGCTGGCCGATCCCGGTGGGGACGCAGTTTTGAGCCGATTTGCGCTGACCATCGAATATGACGGGCGACCCTTTATGGGGTGGCAACGGCAGGCGCACGGCCCAAGCGTGCAGGACAGCATCGAGACCGCGATTGCGCGGATTATCCACAGCGAGGCGCTCGTCTATGCCGCTGGCCGCACCGATGCGGGGGTTCACGCGCTGGCGATGCGCGCGCATGTCGATATCGAACGCCCGATCACGCCGTTTCGGCTGATGGAGGGGATCAACGCGCTGGTCCGCCCTGCCCCCATCGCGGTGCTCGATTGCCAGATCGTCCCCGATGACTGGCACGCCCGGTTCAGCTGCACCGCGCGCCATTATGAGTATCGGCTGATTAACCGGCGCGCGCGGCTGACGTTTGAGCATGGCCTTGCCTGGCGCGTGGCGGTGCCGCTGGATGCAGTGGCAATGGCGGCGGGCGCGCAGCGCCTTATCGGGCGGCATGACTTCACCACCTTCCGGTCCGCGCATTGCCAGGCCGACAGCCCGGTCCGCACGCTTGACCGGCTTGATGTCGAGCGCGTCGGTGATCGCATTTTCGTCCGCGCTTCAGCCCGGTCTTTTTTGCATCATCAGGTGCGATCAATGGTCGGGTGCCTCGCGCTGGTCGGGCAAGGGAAGTGGTCTGCAGACGACATGGCGGCGGCGCTCACGGCACAGGACCGCGCGGCGCTGGGGCGAAATGCGCCGCCCGACGGGTTGTTTTTCATAGGCGCGAGTTATCCTGAGGTTACCGGCTGAACCGCGCGGTCAATTCGACATGCGTTGACCAGCGGAACTGGCCAACCGGCTGCACCCAATCGAGCCGGTAACCGCCATCGCAAATCACTTTAGCATCGCGGGCAAAACTGCTCGGATTGCAGGACACATAGGCAATCACCGGCACCCTGGATGCTGCCAGTTCAGTCGCCTGTCCGCGCGCACCCGCGCGCGGTGGATCAAGAATGATTGCGCCGAAGCGGTCACACTCCGCAGTCGCAAGCGGTCGGCGATAGAGATCGCGATGTTCGGCAAACACCGGGCGCTGGGCGAGTGCCGCCCCCGCCTTCAGCGCAAAATGCTGATCACGGCTGGCTTCGGCGGCATAGACTTTGGTGGTTGCCGGCATGGCGAGCGCGAAGGTGCCAAGGCCGGTGAAAAGATCAGCAACCGTCGCGGGTGCGCCGACCGCCTCTCGCACTGCCGCCACCAGCGCAGCCTCGCCCTGCTGCGTCGCCTGGAGGAAGGAGGCGGGCGGAAAACCAACAGGGACGCCGCCGAGCGTCACGGTCGCGCCCTCGGGTTCCCAGCGCGTCTCCGGACCCAGGCCGTTATCAATCGAGATCCGGGCGATGGCATGGGTGCGCGCAAAGCCGGATAGCGCCTCTGCCGCCTCAAGCCCTTCGGCCGCGATGCCGGTGATCAGCAAGTCGATGCCCTGATCGATCAGGCTGAGCTGGATTTCGACGCGGCGTTTGGGCGGCATCATCCCCGCCAGCAGTCTGCGCAGCGGCTGGAGCAAAGCGAATAAGGCTGGCTGGAGAATGGTGCAATCGGCCAGATCAATCAGAGTATGGCTGCCCGCCTCACTGAAACCCAGCACAACCTGACGCCCGATGCGATCGGCGTGAAAGCTGGCGCGGCGGCGGCTGTGGGGTGGCGAGAGCGATGGCGGGCGGATTTCGGTCGATAAGCCAGTCGCGCCAAGCGCCCCTGCGATACGATCAATGATGAACCGGGCATAGCTTTCATCATCAAGATGCTGGAGCTGACACCCCCCACAGGTGGGAAAATGGCGGCAAGGCGGCGTCTGGTGATGCGGGCCGGGGGCGATTGAGCCGTCGCCCAGCAAATAGTCTCCGGGTGCTGCAAAGGGCACATAGATGCCATCGGCGGTGACGCCCTCGCCGCGACTGGCGACGCGGACGATCAGGTCTTGGTCTGTCATGATCCGGCCCTAGCGCGGCTGAGCGCTTGCGCCAAATCATCGGCAATGAATGCGGCACCGCAAAGCTGCGCGGCACGGCGGTGGAGCCAGACGCCTGCACCGGCCGCGTCAAAGGCGGTCATGCCGCCAGCGAGCGCGGCAGCAATCGCGCCGGCGAGTACGTCGCCCGTCCCGGCGGTCGATAGCCACGGGCTCGCGTTGATCGCTACCCGAACTTGACCATCGGGGGCGGCGATTACTGTATCGGCACCCTTGAAGACGACCACCGCGCCGCTGCGCCTGGCCGCCGTCCGCGCCTGGTCGATTTTGCAGCCGGGAAGTTTGCCGAACAGCGCCGAGAACTCTCCGGCGTGCGGTGTCAGAATGAGCGGCGCTGGATAGGCGCGGAGCTGATCAAGCGTGACGAGATGCAGCGCGTCGCCATCAACGATCATTGGGTGCCGCGCGGTAAGGGCCAGCGCAAGACGATGCGCTGCGTCGGCACCACGGCCCAGTCCCGGCCCGATCACCAGCGCCGCAATCCGTCGATCCGCCAGCGCATCCGAATCGCATTCACGGTGAACCAGCGCGTTTGGGCCGCCCGCCCCGCCATGAAGCGCGACATACCCTGCGCCCGACCGCAAGGCAGCGATGCTCGTCAAAACCGCAGCCCCCGGCATTAATCCAGCGACCACCGCAACCATCCCGCGCGAGTATTTATGGTCCAGCGGACCCGGCGGCGACAGCGCCGGACGCGAGAGCAGCGCGACTTCGCTTGCGGTATCAACACCGATATCGATGACCCGGAGCGCGCCGCAGTGGCTGGCAGCGGGTTGCAGGACATGCGCCGGTTTTAACGCGCCGAGCGCGAGCGTCAGATCGAATGACGGCACCCCGCCCAACCGCGCACCATCGTCGCTTGCCACTCCGCTTGGCACGTCAACTGCGACCGAATAGCTGGCCGCAGCGACCAAAGCCGCCAAGCGTGTCGCCAGCGCCGGATCGAGCGGTCGCGACAGCCCGGTCCCGAACAGCGCATCGACCAGAATTGTCGCCGGAGCCGCCGTTTCAATTGCCTCAACCGGGCCGTCCCATCGGGTGCGATTGTCGGCAGCGACATCGGTGGTGGGCTCGCCAGTGGCCGCAATGCGCACTTCCATGCCGCGTTCGCGCAAACAGCGTGCCGCGACGTATCCGTCTCCACCATTATTCCCCGGCCCGCACAGGATCAACACATCGTGACCCGAACAAAGCCGCAAAACCCAATCCGCCACACCCAAGCCTGCGCGTTGCATCAAATCCGATTCTGTCGCCCCTTGCGCCATCGCGAAGGCTTCCGCCGCCTTCATCTGGGTCGCCGTCAACACCGGCAACCCGTCAAGCGAGGTCATGATGGCGGTTTGGCGGGGCTTCGGACCGTTGCGGGCAAGCGGTAGCGGTCTCCGCCAAGTTCGATCTCGATTTGATTAGCATCGATCACCGTGACGGTCGCTTTTTCGGCCCCGTCGGCGGCGATGACACCGCGCCCGTCGGTCGTCACGAGTAAACGGTGGAACGCGCCATCGGGATGTCTTGCCGTCAGCACGAGACCGGCATCGGACGTTGCCCGCTCTAACAGACATATCCGGGCAAAGTCGTTCGACCCTTTTCTAGCGCAGACGACGTTGCCGCCGTCCTGGGCGGCAGCACGTTGCGCTGCCTCGGCAATTGCGAGATTGCGATTGTCGGGTGCCGCATCAGTGCACCCGGTGAGCAATGCCGCAAAAGTTGCAAGCGGCAGGAAAGCACGAATGATCACGGTTTGAGACCTTCTCTATCGAAACACCCCGCGCTTATACGCGTATGGCGGCAGTTTGGCCTAGCACGTGTTGACCGGCAATGGCGGACACAATTGGTGCCAAAACTGCACACCAATGACTGACCCCGGCGGGCGTTGTGATCAGATCATTGCGCACTTCAATGGCAAAGCTCGCGATTCCATTACCTTCGCCGTGCCGGTTCAGCGTGGCATTCAGCACCCGTCCGGAATAGGGTTCGTTATCACCGGTGACGATGTTTGCCGCGCGGAGCAGCATCATGGCGTCGGTCGCCGCGCGGCTATCGCGGTTGTAGAGGATGCCGACCTCCCAGGGTCGCGGTGCTGATCCCGTCTCCAGTGCGGGGGTAAAGCTGTGGATCGAGGCGATCAGGCTTGGCCGGTGCCGCTTGATCGCATCGGCAATCGCGGCATGATAAGGCCTATGAAATCGCGCGACGCGCGCGAGCCGGTCAACGCCGACGTTGCCGGGGATTGGATGGCCGTCGCTCATGTCTGGCACCAGCCCGGGATGATCGACCTGACGGTGGAGATCAATCACGAGCCGCGAAACGGTTGCCAAAATCGCAGGGGCGTTCAGCATAACGGCCAGCGCCCGCACCAGATCGGCAGTCCCGATGTCGATGGCGATGTGGCGATCAAGCAAACCGGCGTTGATCCCAAGATCAATGTCATCGGGCACATGATTGGAGGCATGATCGGCCAACAGCAAAATTGGTCCGCTGCCGATGATAAATTCAGGCTGAAGTGTTTGCCCGATCGGGCGATCGACGAGAGGCGGCAGCGATGCCGCCGCCTCTCGACCGTGATGACGCCCGAGGGGAACGGAGATCATCGACGGACGCCTCGCCTAGTGACGAGAGACCCGCTCATCATTCTGGAGAGCAAGGTCCGCGCCAGTCCCACAATTGCGCCATTTGTGCTCGCCGCGCGGAATTTCCGTCCCAAAATGGCACAGAAAACCGTCACGCAAGTGCCGATTCGAGACACCACCAGCCGGGTTGGGTTGCCCTGATAAACGCTGCCGCCGCCGCCCGCATCGCGGGTGTTCCAAACAGGGCAAAACAGGTTGCGCCTGACCCGGACATGCGGGCGAGCAGGACGCCGGGTTGGGCGGCCAACAAGGCCACAACCTCACCAATCACGGGTGCGATTACCCGCGCCGCAGGCTCCAGATCATTGCGCCCGCTCAAGGCCCGTTCAAGCAATGTCCCGGCCGGGATGGCACCCCGGTCAATCTTGTCCCAACCGCGAAACACTGGCCCGGTTGACACCGCAACGCCGGGATTGACCAGCAGCACGGGCGTGCCTGTCAGTCCGTCGATCGGCACCAGATGTTCCCCCCTGCCCGTGCCGACCGCACTTTTGCCGAGCAGGCAGGCAGGCACATCTGCGCCAAGCTGTTCTGCGATCTCGAAAAGTGCAGGATGATCGGGCGCGATGCAGTGCAGCGTCGCCAAGGCGCGCAACGTGGCCGCCGCATCGGCTGAGCCACCGCCAATGCCCGACGCAATCGGCAAATGCTTGTCGAGCTTGATCGACAGGTTTTGCGACGTCCCGAAACGGTCAGCAAAGCGTGCCGATGCGCGCAGCACGAGATTGTCCCCTTCGCGGCGCAGAGCCTCGCCAAATGGCCCTGTCACGGCAAATAAAGGTGCCGGGGCATGAGCAAGCGTGATCGTGTCACCATGGGTAAGAAATGCAAAAAGCGTCTCAAGCTCGTGATACCCATCGGCGCGACGCGCGCGGACGTGGAGCGCCAGATTGATCTTGGCAGGGGCAAGTTCAACAATCATGCGGGTCTCAATTGCGGGCTGGGTCGCTGGCGATCTTGGCCGCAATGCGATCGGAATCGGCCTTGTTGGCGGTGACTATTGCCGCTTGCCAGGCATAGCGCGCCTCATAAAGGCGGCCATTGGCCCAATAAACATCGCCGAGATGATCGTTGATCGTCGCATTGGCAGGCTCGCCTTCGGCAGCGCGTTCGAGCAGGGGCAAGGCGCGGGCGACGTCTCCTTGCCGAAAATACCCCCAGGCAAGCGAATCGAGGATCGACAGATCGTCGGGCTTCATCGCACTGGCGCGTGTCAGCATACGCACCGCAGCAGCAATATCCCCGCCATGTTCGATCTGGGCATAGCCAAGATAGTTGAGCGCGACAGGCTGATCAGGGGCAAGCGCAACCGCCTTTTCAAGCAGCGGTAAGGCTGCTGCCCATTGGCCATCCTGTTCAAGCGCCGCGCCCAATTGCAAATACAGCACCCAAGGCGCACCCACGCCGGCCCGATCAAGCGCCTGCTGATACGCCCGCACCGCCTCACTAAACCGTTCTGCCAGGATCAGCTGATCGCCGAGCAGCTGAAAATCAGCGGCTACTGCGGTTTCATCGAGCGTCAGCGCAATCGCCGCTGCCAACGCTTGTTCGGCCTTGCCCGCTTTTTCCAAAATCCCCACGCGCTGGGTAGCCGCCATCGTGGCATAAGGGCTATTAGCGTTCACCTCAGCCAACATCTTCAGCGCCTGCGCAAAGCTGTTTTGCTGTGCAAGCGCGCCAGCCAGAAGCAGGCGTGCCCGGTCATTATCCGGCTCGATGCCAAGTGCCGCACGGGCGAGCGAAATCGTCAGCGGCGCGGTGTCGTCCTCCCCCAGATCAGCCGCGAGCCGCAGCAAGACGCGCGTGACCCCAAAGCCAGGGCTGGGCTGCACCCCTTTGCCCAATGCCTGACCAAAGCCGGCCAGGGTCCGGTCGTCGCCTGCGAGCAGATCGAGCGCCAAATCCTGCCGCGACTGACCAGCCAATAGTTGCGCAGCGGCAATCCGCAGGTCGAGACCGCCCCGGTCCAGACCCAGCGCGAGCCGCACCATCGCCAGCCCATCCTCAACCCGACCCTTAGCAATCGTTAGCAACGCCCTGTTTTCAATACTGTAATGCTTGCCGATCGCACTCGTGCCGACGGTTTCATTCAGCGCATCGATTGCAGTCGATGACGTCCTTAGCCCGCTCCACGCGGCGAGCGACGGGGCGAGAAAATCAAGCGGCCCCGCTGCGATCCGGGATATTGCCCGACCGACGGCGTTTTGGTCTCCCGTGCGCACAGCCTCGGCCAGCGCGAGAACTGCGGCATCTGCGGGCGCGACCCTGGCCGCTTCAAGGATAAGCCGAGAACGCGTTGCCAGGGCCATATCGCCCGCCGCAAGCGCCGCGCGATAGCTGCGGACGGCGATGACCGCGTTATCGGGCTCGGCGGCAAGCGCACGGGCATAGCCGGAGGCCGCACCTGCAGTATTACCATCCGCGTCAGCCGCCCGGGCACGCACATAGGCGACCAGATCGGTCGGGCTCGACGCAGCCAGCGCTGGCCCGATGAAACAGCTTGTCGCGACCAGACCAGCCGCGCCCAAAATGATGTGCTTACATATTGGGATAATTGGGTCCTCCGCCCCCTTCGGGCACGACCCAGTTTATATTCTGGGTCGGGTCCTTGATGTCGCACGCCTTGCAGTGGACGCAGTTTTGCGCGTTGATGACGAAGCGCGGATCGCCGGTTTCCTCACCGATCACCTCATAGACGCCGGCCGGGCAATAACGCTGCGCGGGTTCGTCATACATTGGCAGATTATAGGCAATCGGGACGGCGGCGTCCTTCAACGTCAGGTGGACGGGCTGATCTTCTGCGTGATTGGTGTTGGAGATGAACACTGACGAGAGCCGATCAAACGTCAAGACACCATCAGGCTTTGGATAGTCGATTTTGGGAACAAGATCCTTGCGCCACAGCGAGTCGTGGTTGGCGTGATGCTTCATCGTGAAGGGCAATTTGATGCCCCAATTTTCCAGCCACATCGTTGCCACCCCAAGCCCTGCACCGACAATCATCCCGAATTTTTCGATCAGCGGCAGCGCGTTGCGGACGACCGACAATTCCTTGTGCACCCAGCTTGCCTCAAACGCGGCGGGATAAGCGGACAATTCGTCACTTTGCCGGCCAGCCGTGACAGCTGCAAACGCGGCCTCGGCTGCCATCATGCCCGATTTCATCGCGGTATGGCTGCCCTTGATACGCGGCACGTTCAAAAAACCGGCCGAATAACCGATCAGCGCCTTGCCTGGGAACACCAGCTTGGGGATCGACTGGAGCCCACCATCGTTGATTGCGCGGGCGCCGTAAGAAACGCGCTTGCCGCCCGCGAGGATCGCAGCGATTGACGGGTGCGTCTTCCATCGCTGCATCTCATGGAACGGCGACAGATGCGGGTTTTCATAGCTAAGCCACGTCACCAGCCCAAGCGCGACCTGACCATCGGCCTGATGATAGAGAAACGCGCCGCCATTCGCATTATGGTCGAGCGGCCAGCCCTGAGTGTGGATGACGCGGCCGGGCGCTTGATTTTCCGGCGTTACGTCCCACAATTCCTTGATACCGATGCCGTAAACCTGCGGTTCTGAATCGCGCGCCAGATCAAACTGTCGGATCAGTTGCTTGGAGAGATGTCCTCGCACGCCTTCTGCAAAGAAGGTGTATTTGGCGTGCAGTTCAAGCCCCGGCGTGTAATCGGATTTGTGCGTCCCATCGCGGGCAACACCCATATCGCCGGTTGCGACGCCCTTTACCGAGCCATCATCGTTGAACAGGATTTCAGCAGCGGCAAAACCGGGGAAAATCTCCACGCCCAGCGCTTCGGCCTGCTCGGCCAGCCAACGACACAAATTGCCCAGGCTGCCGGTATAGGTGCCGTGGTTATTCAGGAAGGGCGGCAGGATGAAATGCGGAACTGAGAAGTGCCTTTTCTTGGTCAAAATCCAGTGATGATTTTCCGTCACGGGCGTCTCCGCCAGGGCGCAGCCCATCGTCCGCCATTCGGGCAGCAGCTCGTCTAGCGACTTGGGGTCGACCACCGCACCCGACAGAATATGCGCGCCAATTTCGGAACCCTTTTCGAGCACGCAAACCGAAAGCTCGCTGCCTGTCCCGGCCGCCAATTGTTTGAGCCGGATCGCCGCTGCCAGCCCGGCAGGGCCGCCGCCGACAATCACGACATCATAGGGCATCGACTCACGGTCACTCATCATCGTCTCCAACCCATTCACACTTCGGGTCTGTCGTCGCGCTATGGCAACGGCTTGTCCAATCACGCGTGCCCGCGAATTGACCGCCGCGTCAACAGTCAGTCTAAGTAGAAATTATGGGGGTGGAGCAAAATTTTGATTGGGCAAGTCATGCCGCCAGCACTCTGGAATGGTGGCAGGAAGCCGGTGTCGATGTCGTCATCGACGAAGCGCCTCGCAACTGGCTGACCGAAAAGCCGCAAGCCGTAGCGTCGCCAATCGCCCCCACAGCGACGGAACGTCGGGCAGTTGAGCCTGTTGCCCCCGCCGCAATTGTATTTCCCGCAGAGCTGGCAAGTTTTATGGCGTGGCGCATGAGCGATGCGGCACCCGACGCGGGCTGGATCGGGCGCGCTATCGGTGCACAAGGATCAACCGCAGCAACGCTGGTGATCGTCGTCGATGCGCCCGAACGCGATGATTCGGCCACGGGTAATCTGATCAGCGGCA
>JBBQAU010000037.1:0-15232 GCA_038316685.1 Sphingomonadales bacterium | reverse complement strand
GTATATGCGAATTTTGGCTACTCGCTTGAGTAGGCGCCACATTGAATCCAGGCGAAGGACAATCTATCCACAAAAAATTCGCCGCCCTGGAGAGATTCGTGATGAGAGCCGTAGCGCAATGAGCGAGACGATGCTGGATCGCGGATCCAACGACATCGCGCCCATCTCGCATTTTATACACGGGGTCGGCCCGGAAGGGGAGTGCCACCCGCCGGTCGCACCGATTCGCATCCTGACGTTTGTCCATAGCTTTGATCCCGGTGGCGTCGAGCGGGTGGCTTTCCGGCTCAATAAAGCCTGGAGCGAGCTTGGGGCGGAAACACGGATTATCGTCGGGGCGAACACCGGCACTGCCCGTGATGCGGCGCTCGGTCTGGACTGCAAATATCTCAGTGATGCCGGTGAACGCGATCAACCCGTCCAGTTATGGCGGATTTTTAGACAATTGCCGCGCATGATCCATGCTGAGCAACCTGATATACTGTTTTGTGCGGGTAATACTTACGCTCTTTTCTTTGTCATGGTCAGGCTAATCTTGGGAAAGGCTTGCCCGCCCATCGTCGCCAAGATTAGTAACGACCTCACACGTCGCGACATGCCATGGCTGACACGCCAATGTTATTATCTGTGGCTGAGAATTCAGGGTAAACTCTTCGCACATTTTGTAGGAATGGCACCGGCAATGCGCCTCGAAATCGCGACCAGGCTAAACCTCGCCGACGATCGGATTTCCATCATTCATGATCCCATTTTGCGAAGCGATGAATTGAAGCACCTTGCCCGGCCCTTGGCGAGCGATAACCAGAAGCGGCCCGGCACCCATTTTATTTCAGTTGGCCGGCTCGTGCCGCAGAAAAACTTTTCCCTATTGCTAAAAGCTTTTGCTCGAATCGCGAGGCCTGACGACCGGCTTACAATCCTTGGCGAAGGCACCGAACGAGGATTGCTTGAACGATGTGCAGCAGACCTTGGCATCGCCAACAGACTTTCTATGCCTGGCCATATTAACGCGCTTGAACATGGATATAGCGATAGCGCAGTGTTTGTAATGTCATCTGATTTCGAAGGCGTACCCGCCGCCATTATTGAGGCAATCGCGGCTGGTCTGACGATCGTCACCACCAATTGCAGCGTGAGTATGCCAAGTCTTCTTGGTGAAGGCCGATTTGGAACGTTGGTTCCGGTCGGGGATGTAGTCGCGCTTGCCGACGCGATGGACGCTGCACGAGAAGCGCGCACCGACAAAACGGCGTCGCTCGCGCATGTTCGCCAGTTCAGCGTAGAGGCCGGTGCTGCGGCTTATCTGTATGCGATCCGAGGTGTTTGTATCAATCGAGTTTCAGTTGCAATTTGAACATCCGTTGTCATCAACCACCGGGAAATCGTTGGAACATTGGTAAATCATTCATGGTGAGCGTCCAATCCAGACGCTCTGCGATCTGAACATGCGCGTTTGGCGGCATCGCGTTTGGATTGTCGAGCGTCGCTGATTGGATATCGATCAGGCCCGGGAGTACCGCTTCGTTCACATAGAACAAGCCGGTCCCGCAATTTGCGCAAAACATTCTCGTTGTGCCGGGCGACGATTGATAGCTGGCGGTCTTTCCGGTGATGCGAACCACATCGGCAGCGAAGGCCATCCACGCCACCATCGGCGCTCCAGCGCTTCGCCGACAATCGCTGCAATGGCATATTGAGCTGTGCACTGCTTCGCCATCGATCTCGTAGCGGACCGCGCCGCAATGACATTGACCGTTTAACATCGTGCATCCCCGGAAAATTTTCCTGTTTTGTTCCACATCAGGGTTCAGCAGACAAGCGTAATCTGCTTGCTCCATGCGCTACCGTTCCCTACCTGTTCACGCGATGATGCCAACCCCGCCAAGCCCCGAGGAACCGCGCTATTTGCGCAGCCTGAACGCGCCGCAGCGCGATGCCGTGTTAACCACAGAAGGACCCGTGCTCGTTCTGGCGGGCGCGGGTACGGGCAAGACCGCTGCATTGACCGCACGCCTCGCCCACCTGCTGGCGACGCGACGTGCGTGGCCAAGCGAAATTCTGAGCGTCACGTTCACGAACAAGGCTGCCCGCGAAATGCGTCACCGCGTCGGCACAATCGTCGGCGAAGTCGTCGATGGTATGCCCTGGCTTGGAACATTCCACTCAATCGGTGCAAAGATGCTGCGCCGACACTCCGAACTCGTTGGATTACAGAGCAATTTTTCCATTCTCGATACTGATGACCAGCTCCGATTGCTCAAACAGCTGATCCTGGCCGCCGATCTGGATGAGAAACGTTGGCCAGCGCGACAACTTGGCGGGTTTATCGATAGCTGGAAGAACAAAGGGCTGACCCCCGGCGAGATCAACACCGCAGAGAGCGAGCTTTACGCCAACGGCAAGGGGCAGCAATTATATGCCGCCTATCAAGCAAGGTTGCTTGCCCTGAACGCCTGTGATTTTGGCGATCTGCTTTTGCATATCCTCGTTATCCTGAAGCGCGACGGTAACGTGCTCGCCGATTATCAACGGCGATTCAAATATATAATGGTTGACGAGTATCAGGACACCAACACCGTTCAGTATCTCTGGCTGCGGCTCCTCGCCCAGGAGCGCAAGAATATCTGCTGCGTCGGCGATGATGATCAATCGATCTACAGCTGGCGCGGGGCACAGGTTGAAAACATCCTGAAGTTTGAGAAGGATTTTCCGGGTGCAAAGGTAATCCGCCTTGAGCAGAATTACCGCAGCACACCGCATATTTTGGCTGCTGCAAGTGCCGTTATTGCGCATAACGGCGGACGCCTCGGCAAGACTTTGTGGACCGAGGCAGCCACGGGCGAGAAAGTTCGCGTCCTCGGCGTTTGGGATGGGCCCGAAGAAGCACGCCGAGTGAGTGACGAGATCGAAAGCGCCCTACGCGTCGGGGCAAGTCTCGACAATATTGCTATTCTTGTTCGCGCGCAGCACCAAACCCGCGAGTTTGAAGATCGTTTCATCGCCGTTGGTCTTGGCTATCGGATCGTTGGTGGATTTCGGTTTTATGAGCGCGCAGAAATTCGCGATGCGCTTGCCTACCTGCGTATCACTAATCAGCCTGCCGACGATCTAGCCTTTGACCGGATCGTCAACGTCCCCAAACGAGGGCTCGGCGACAAGGCCGTGCAGAAGCTGCATCAGCTTGCGCGTGCGGAACAGATTCCGCTGACAACCGCAGCCGCGCGAATCCTCGATACCGACGAATTGTCCTCTGCTGCGCGAAAGTCGCTCGGCAATCTCGTGATCGATATGGCGAGCTGGCGGTCGCAAGCAAGCGAGTTGACGCACCCTGAGTTAGCCCGGATCATTCTCGACGAGAGCGGCTATACCGGCGCGTTACAAGCCGAACGGTCGGTGGAGGCATCCGGGCGGCTCGAAAATCTTACTGAACTTGTCCGCGCGATGGAAGAATATGAAAGCCTTGGCGCGTTTCTCGAGCATGTCAGTCTGGTCATGGACAATGAGGATTCGGTCGAACAACCCAAAATCACAATCATGACAATCCATGCCGCCAAGGGGCTGGAATACGACTGTGTTTACATGGTCGGATGGGAAGAAGGCGTTTTCCCGTCGCAACGCGCGCTTGATGAAGGCGGGCTTGCCAGCCTCGAAGAGGAGCGACGGCTTGCCTATGTCGCGATCACGCGTGCCAAAAAAAATGCCACGATTCTCCACGCCGCCAATCGCCGAATTTATGGTCAGTGGACCAGCAGCATCCCCAGTCGCTTCATTGGCGAACTGCCTGACGCGCATATTGAAAGCGAAACGAGCATGGCTGGCGGTGAGAGTCTTTGGCGGGCCAATTGGTCGACACATGCCGATCCATTCGCAGATATTGATCGGGGCACCGGACGCGGACCGGGCTGGCAGCGCGCATCGACGAGCGCAAGCTTTGTGCGCGAAGCAGCGCGCGTGGTCGAAGCACGCGCAAGCGCGGTTAGCATCGGCAACAAAGGGCGCAACGATGTGTCAATCGGTCAACGCGTTTTCCACCAGAAATTCGGTTATGGGACGATTGTTGAGATTGACGGTAACAAACTTGAGGTGACCTTTGAAACAGCGGGTCGCAAGCGCGTTATGGACAGTTTCATCACCATCAAATGACCAAAGCAGGGTGACGTGAGCTGAGCTCGTTCGTTCCCTGAACTCGTACGTTTCGAGCGCAGTCGATAAACCGCAGACGAGCGTTACGAGGCAGTCTCTCGACTGCGCTCGAAACGAATGGATCTGGGCGCATCAATGTAACGTAATGTCATCCCGCTCTAAATTACACTCGGCGGGGCTGTGTCAGACTCTGTCCACAACCATCAGGGTGACGCCGCAATACCGTTCCGCCAATGGATCAAAACCATCAAGCGGAACAAACACTCTATCGACGAGCTGCACGGACCCAAGCCCACTCAGTCGATAAGTGCCGATCTTCATCTCACGCGGTAACTTGCCATCGCGTTCGAGCGCGACGGCATCCAGGTGTAACTCATCATGCCGGGTGTAAAGAATGAGCGGCGCCAGCGTCAATTCAGAACGATTGTAAATCGACGAGACGCACTTCTTGCGAACGATCGCCTCTAGAATCGTTGGGACCTGCCCGACAGGGGCCGCAGCCTCACCTTGCTCTGCTGGCGTCTTCATTCGAGCTGGTTACCACAGACTATGCTGCGGTGCAACAACTTGCCGATCGAACGAGGCAATTGGGTCGGCGCTTTGACAGCGGGCTGCCGAGAGTGAATAGCCCCAGGTGTCGATCTGGCTGGAAAATGGAATGGCTTTCGCAATCGCCCTGATCGCATCAGGCGTCGCACTGATTGGTTGCCTGTTTGGCCTTGCCAGTGCCATTCTTGTATTGCGCTTCGGCAAGCGGACACGCGTCGTGAGCCAAGCGCCCGGCGCAGTTGCTGTCACCATTCTGAAGCCACTTCATGGTTCAGAGCCACGCCTGATGGATAATCTCGCGAGCTTTCTGACGCAGAACTGGCGCGCGCCGATCCAACTTATCGCTGGGGTTCATTCCGCAACCGACCCCGCCCGAAAAGTCGCAGAAACAGTCAAGGTTGATCCGTCGAACCGCAGTAGCTGCGTGATCGTCGATCCACGCCGACACGGCGCGAATGCAAAAATCAGCAACATCATGAATATGATGGCCTTTGTAGACCATGATATCATCGTGTTGAGTGACAGCGATATCGCGGTTGAGCGCGATTATCTAACTCGTGTCATTGCAAGCCTAAACGAGCCTGGGGTTGGTGCAGTCACCTGCGTCTATCGCGGGCGGGGCGATGCCGGGTTCTGGTCAGTCTTGGGTGCCGCAGGCATCAGTTACCAATTTCTACCAAACGTGCTGACCGGCATTTCAATCGATACCGGCGATGTCTGTATGGGATCGACCATCGCGCTGCGCCGCGACACGCTTGAACAGCTTGGCGGTTTTGGCCGCTTTGCCAATATCCTGGCAGATGATCACGCGATCGGCGTTGCTGTGCGCGGGCTCGGGCTGAAAGTGGCGGTTGCTCCCATCATCGTGACCCATGCCTCAATCGACGCGACCTTTACCGAGCTGTTCCGACACGAACTGCGCTGGGCGGCAACGGTCCGCAATCTGAAGCCTGGTGGATATTTTGGGACCGTTCTCACCAATCCGCTGCCCTTTGCGGTGATCGCCCTGCTGCTGCTCCCCGGGCCGGCAATGATGGGCGTCTTTGCGCTCAGCCTGCTTAGTAGGGTTTTGATCAAAAAAGCTGTTGATCGAGTTGTCGGCACAAATACCGCGCCGCTCTGGATACTGCCGTTGCGTGACATCCTCAGTTTCGGCGTGTTCCTTTCAAGCTATTTCGTGCGGTCGGTCGACTGGCGCGGAGAGCGGCTTGATGTGACGAACGATGGGCGGATCAGCGCGAGCGGGGGCAACCAGTGAAAACGCTGATTATCACCGCCGATGATTTTGGCGCGGCAATAGAGATCAATGAAGCGGTTGAGCACGGGCATCTCGCTGGTTGCTTGACCGCCGCCAGCCTGATGGTGACGGGCGCGGCGTTTGACGACGCGGTTGCGCGCGCGCGGCGGTTGACGGGTCTTGGTGTCGGGCTGCACCTTGTATTGGTTGAGGGGACACCAGCGCTGCCGCCGGCACAAGTTCCCGACCTTGTCGATGGCAGGGGCCATTTCCGGACCGATATGGCGCGCACCGGCATAGACATATTCTTCCGCCCCTCCGTTCGGCGGCAACTCCGTGCAGAGATCGCCGCACAGTTTGCGCGTTTCGCCGCGACTGGCCTGCGGCTCGACCACGTCAACGCGCACAAGCATTTCCACCTTCATCCTACTATCGCCTCGATTGTGCTGGAGATTGGCGCGGAGCACGGCATGCAGGCCGTCCGGGCACCGATCGAGCCGATCTCCCTCCTCAGACAGATCGAGCCGACGCAGCGTGATATCACTATGAAGGTCGCTGATATCTGGGCAAAACTGCTACGGCGGCGGCTCCGCAACTCAGGTCTTTGTGTCCCAGATCAGGTATTCGGCCTCGCATGGAGCGGTGCCGTCACCGCAGATCGGTTGGCCAGGTTGATTGATCAACTGCCGGAGGGCGTGACCGAAATCTATGCACACCCCGCCACGACCGATGATTTTATCGGTCACACGCCAGGGTATCGTTATCTCGAAGAATATGCGGCGCTGATCGACATCGACGTGCGCGCTTCAGTGGAGCGGACCGGCGCCCGGCTCGCGCGCTTTGCCGATCTGCCGCCGAACAATCGGCAATGACAAATCCGCTCATTTCACTTCTCAAACTGGCTCCGCACCCTGAAGGTGGCTGGTATCGTGAAACCTTCCGCCAGCAAGCACCTGACGGAGGACGGGGCCTCGCAACCGCAATCCTTTTTCTGCTTGAGGAGGGTCAGTCCTCGCACTGGCACAGGGTTGATGCTGCCGAGCTTTGGCTGTGGCATTCAGGGTCCGCCTTATCCCTCCAAATTGGGGGCCAAAGCATTCAGCTCGGTGGCGACGTCGTCGCAGGCCAGATCCCGCAAGCCGTGGTGCCAGCCAATGTCTGGCAATCGGCGTGCGCCGCCCAGGGCTGGTCGCTGGTCAGTTGCGTCGTCACGCCAGCTTTCGGGTTTGCCGGGTTCGAGCTTGCACCCAAGGATTGGTCGCCAGATTTTGACTGACGCAGCGCTTGCCGACGGATTGCCAACGCCGCGTCGTTTTCTGGCGATTGGCGCGCTTTCTTTTGGCACATCACTGGTGATCATTGATGGGTCGATTGCGGGCGTTGCGCTGCCGACAATTGCGCGCGACCTGCGCGTCGACAGCAGCGCCGTCATTGCAATTGTTTCGCTCTATCAGCTGATCTTCGTGATGATGCTGCTTCCCTTTGCGGGGCTGGGTGACCGGATCGGCCTGAAACGTATGTATCAAGGCGGGCAGCTGTTATTTACGCTGGCCACGCTGCTGTGCTTCCTGGCCGACAACCTCCCCTATCTGCTTGCGGCCAGGGCAGCACAAGCAATTGGGGCTGCGGCGACGCTCAGCGTCTCTTCCGCGCTCATTCGGTCAGTCTATCCGGCAAGCCAGCTGGGACGTGGGCTGGGAATAAACACGGTTTTCGTCACGAGTGGTGCCGCGATTGCACCGACGCTCGGCGGGCTGATCCTGTCGGTTGCACCGTGGCCCTGGGTCTTTGCAAGCGCGGTGCCTTTTGCCATCCTCTCGCTCCTGCTTGGGCGTGCCTTGCCAGATATCGCACCACGCATTGAGCCGTTCGATATCGTCGGTGCAGCGCTGTGTGCTGCAATGTTCGGCCTGATCATCGGTGGCATTGACGTCAGTGTGCACAACGCAAGCCAGACGATGTCGGCAGCGATCGTGATTACCGGGGCTGTTATCGGCGTCTTCTTTGTCCGGCGCGAATTGGGGGAGGCAAAGCCGATCTTGCCGGTCGATCTGCTGATGCGACCATTGCTCGCGCTTTCCGCTTTAGGTGCGTTCACCGCGTTCACCGCGTCAATGACAATATTGCTGTCGACGCCCTTCCGATTGCAGCAAAGCTATGGCTTTACGCCCGTCCAGGTTGGGACGGCGATTGCCGCTTGGCCACTAACCAACATGATTGTCGCCCCCACCGCAGGTTGGCTGTCGGATCGTGTTTCGGCAGGCATTCTGGGCGGCATCGGCATGACGGTTTCGATCGTGGGGTTGATGCTCCTCGCCATTTTACCGCCACATCCTACGACGCTGGATGTCGCCTGGCGGATGTCATTGTGCGGCTCGGGCTTCGGCATCTTCCTGTCCCCCAACGCCCGCCTCATCATTGGCGGTGCACCGCGGGATCGCGCTGCCGCCGCCGGAAGCCTTGTCTCGACGGTGCGGCTTGTTGGCCAAACCACAGGCGCTACCCTGGTCGCGCTTTTGCTCGCCGCCGGGATCGGGACCGGCGCAGCACCGGCCTTCGTGGCGGCAAGCTTTGCCATGATTGCGGGATTGTGCAGCGTGTCGCGGCTCCGTCCCGCTCTTGACCGCTAACGCGGAGTGCCAAAAGCCGAGGGCTGCGCTTCCTTCATCATGGCTTGCCGGACGAGCGGCACCGGCGGTCCACCATAGCTCAAAAAGGCATCATGAAATGCCTTCCAAGCCTTACGGCCGCCCCGCTTGGCGGTCCAGTCGTCTCGCAGCTTGAGGATCATCAGTTTGCCGAGCGTGTAGTTGAGATAGGCCGGATCATACGTCCCCCGGGCTGATTGCTGGCGCGCCGTACCTTCATCCTGGAAACATTCCTTGACGAAAAAATCGTGCGATTGGTCTTGGGTGAGGCTAAAGGCGTGAAGCCTGATTGCCGACAGGAAGCGACAATTGCGCAGCAACGCGTTACTCAATTGGCCGATATGCGTTTCCGGGTCGCCGTCGTTCAACCCTGCCTGCCACATCATTTCCTCTGAATAATGCGCCCAGCCCTCAGCGTAAGCATAACCGACGAACAGCTGGCCGAACAGCGATGGCGACCGGTTCGCATGAAGGAACTGGATGAAATGGCCCGGCATCACCTCGTGCACAGAGGTGAACAGCAAATCTTTTTTGCCGGGGATGAAACCATCCTGCACTTCCTTGGTCCAGCCAGGGTCGGGCGGCGAGATATAATAGACGGATGGGATTCCTTTATCGAACGGTCCCGGCGGATCGATATAGGCTGAATTCTGGCGATTATAGGGGGGGCTCTCCTCAACCAACGCCTGTTCCGTGCCGGGGATCGTGACAATATTTTTCTCGATCAGAAACGCGCGCAACATGGGTATCTGGCGACGCGCTTCGGCGACCGGCCCGCCATCGGGCTTGTTGGCATTCATTTTTGCCATGCAGTCCGCAATCGTCGCACCGG
Source organism: Sphingomonadales bacterium (assembly GCA_038316685.1). Classification (GTDB taxonomy): domain Bacteria; phylum Pseudomonadota; class Alphaproteobacteria; order Sphingomonadales; family Sphingomonadaceae; genus Sphingomonas. Next base: position 5,823 of record JBBQAU010000037.1, on the reverse strand, counting down.
GCGCAAATTCACGACACGCCGCCGTCAGCGCAAGCTGGTTACGCTTCAGGTCTTTCTCGCCGATGCGCTCTAACTCCGTCAGCGGCACATCTACCCCTTCACTGGTTGCAAGCATCCGCTGAAACCTGTCTGAGCCGAGGGCAAAATCCTGCGTTGCTGTCGCGCGCTGGCCTTCCAGCCAAACACCAAGCCCTTTCATGGCAGAAGTCGCCGCCGCAGCCGCCTCATCAAATTGTCGTTGCAGCGCAGGATCTTTAACTGACGCAAATGCTTTTTTCGCATCATTGGCGTAAAAATCAGCAAAGCCGTTAAAACCTGCCACGCCGTAATTGATGAAGCTCAGCGGCATCGGCGTTTTCAAATTTGCCCGGATATTGGCGGCGGCAGTCGGCACATTGCGGAAGAACAAAATCATCGCCTTCATCCGGATCGTCGCATCGGCATAGGGCCGCGCGATGTAGACGTTGGGATCAAGTCCACCGCCAACATAATAGGTCGGGTTACGATGCGGTTGATCGGCATCGACCAACCAGAACAATTTCCCCTCAGCGACCTTGATCAGGTAATCCCGCTCAAACCGATCAGTTGCAGATAATTTTGCGAGATCAAATTTGCCGGCCGCAGCGATTGAATCGCGCAAAAATTTTGCCTGTTGCTGAAGGCCGGTCTCGCTCCAGTCGGGCAATTGGCCATCGAACTCATGCTTGCCCTGATAGACCGCGTTGGCGGGATCGAGCTTGAACCACCCCCCGACAAACGCGTCCCGAAAAGTCGCCCACTCCAGCGAAGCGGCAGTTTTGGCAAACCTGGGTCGCACTGGCTGCGCGTTAGCCGGGATGGCGACAAAGCTGATGAGGCTCAACGCCAGCAACAATTTGAAACGCATGCCCAATCTCCTGTGAGTCGCAAGGCCTGCGAAGCTGACAGATTGGTATGGAACGCGCCAGCCGCGAGCGTCGGCTTTTACACAATCGCAACCGCCAGCCCAGCTTCAGACGCAGAAAGAATCGCTGGTTGCCCCCGACGCCTTTCGCCCCCTAAAGGATCGCAGGATGGCGCAATCCGTTCACCCTTTCCGCATCGCCAATTTCCGGGCCTATTGGGCTGCCCGGTTCACAATGACGATTGCGCAGAATGCGATGATCATCGTTGTTGGCTGGCAAACCTACACCATCGCACGCATCAGCATGAGCCCGAGCGCTGCGGCAGCGCAGCTCGGCCTGATTGGCTTGCTGCAATTTCTGCCGCTTTTTCTGACCACCCCGATCACGGGTTGGGTCGCCGACCGTTTTGACCGGCGCTGGATTGCCAGGGTAATGATCGCCCTCCAGTTGGCCTGTGCGCTGGTGCTTGCTGTCGTGACGTATAAAAACGCGATGACGCTACCGGTTTTGTTTTCTGTTGCCGTGGCGCTGGGACTTTGCCGGGCATTTGCCGGGCCTGCGCTGGGTGCATTGTCGCCCAATCTTGTGCCGCGCGATGTGCTGCCGACAGCAATCGCGCTCAGTTCCATATCCTGGCAGGTTGGCACGATCATTGGCCCGGCGGTTGGTGGCCTCGCCTTTGCTGCTGCCCCCTGGCTCGCCTATGCGCTGGCGACGCTATTGTTTGTAGTCGCGCTGCTTTGTATGTTTGCAATCAGTCCGGTTTTGCGACCCGTGATCGCAGGCACAACACACCCGCTTCGCCAAATCGCTGATGGTCTGGCTTATGTCGGGCAGAACAAGCTTGTCCTTGGAACAATTACGCTGGATTTGTTCGCGGTGTTTTTGGCTGGGACGACGGCGCTTCTACCAATCTTTGCGCATGACATATTGCGGGTCGGCCCGGTCGGGCTCAGCCTGCTCGCGTCGGCACCCGCCGTTGGGGCATCGGTGACAGCGTTGTTTTTCTCCTTCCGCCCGATCAAAACGAATGTCGGACCGAAGATGTTATGGGCGGTTATCGTTTACGGCATTGCCACAATAATTTTTGGTCTCTCGAAAATCATGACGCTGAGCCTTGCCGCGTTGGCGGTTGCGGGCGCTGCTGATATGTTTTCTGTCTATATCCGACAGTCGCTTGTTCAGTTGCACACGCCCGATGACAAACGCGGGCGCGTCGGCGCGGTTTCGCAGCTTACAATCTCGGCATCAAACGAATTGGGCGAGGCAGAATCGGGTTTTTTGGCGGCAGCGGTCGGACCAGTTGGTGCAGTGCTGGTCGGCGGGGCTGGCGCACTCGTCGTGACGATCCTATGGACGTTTCTGTTTCCAAGTATCCGCAATGCCCGAACATTTGATCCGCTCGAAACGCCGAATTCGGCAACAAACCCACCGCTGGAGGCGACAGCATGAAAGCCAACACCATCCTGGAGACGATCGGCAACACGCCGCATGTCCGCATTCAAAACCTGTTTCCCGGCGCCGAGGTCTGGATCAAGTCAGAGCGCACCAATCCAGGTGGTTCCATCAAGGACCGGATTGCGCTTGCAATGATTGAAGCAGCGGAAATGTCGGGCGAATTGACGGCAGGCGGCACAATCATCGAACCAACCAGCGGCAATACCGGCGTAGGACTGGCGATGGTCGCCGCTGTCAAAGGGTATAAGCTCGTCCTTGTCATGCCCGAAAGCATGTCGCTTGAGCGCCGAAGGCTGATGCTGGCGTATGGCGCGAGCTTTGATCTCACCCCGCGCGAAAAAGGGATGCGTGGCGCAATTGAACGCGCGATGGCCTTGGTCGATGAAACCCCCGGCGCATGGATGCCGCAACAATTTGAGAACGCTGCCAATATCGATGTCCATGTCCGCACAACCGCCGTCGAGATTCTGAATGATTTCGCCGACACCCCCATTGACGTGATCATCACCGGAGTTGGCACCGGCGGGCACATCACCGGGATCGCTGAAATGTTAAAGCAGCATTGGCCCGCACTCAAAGTCTATGCCGTCGAGCCCGAAGCATCGCCTGTTATCGCTGGCGGAACGCCCGGACCCCATCCGATCCAGGGCATTGGTGCGGGATTTATCCCCGGCAATCTGCACATTGATGCAATCGACGGCACAATCCAGGTGGACGCCGCAAGCGCCAAGGATATGGCGCGACGATCCGCAGCCGAAGAAGGAATGCTGGTCGGAATAAGCTCCGGCGCGACGCTTGCGGCGATCGCGCAAAAACTGCCTGATCTCCCGAGCAATGTGCGGGTGCTGGGATTCAACTATGACACTGGCGAGCGGTATTTGTCCGTACCCGATTTCCTGCCCGAGGCTTAAGGACGGGATTCAATCTTCCCTACGACCTGTTGAGCGTTTTGCCCGATGTTGATGCCGCCAGCGATTGCCACCAACGCGCAGGAGCCGCCCAAACCGGCTCTGCAATCGCTATCCGCTTGGCTTGCCATATTCGGCATGCTGGCCGTCGTGGTCCCGGCGCTGATCGTGGTGCGCGCTGACCCCATCGAAGCGCGAAACCGCCCGCATTTGTCGGCCAGGCCGGTGGTACCACGAACGAAAATGCCATCGGTCGAGCCGTTGAAGTTTGAAACACTGGCACAAGTCGATGCTGTCGGTTTCAATGCAGCAATCCCATTTTCTTCTGCCCCTAATCCGTCTGCCAAACCGTTCCGGTTCGCATCAGGGACGCTGGACGCAGCCCGCGCGATCGACTGCCTTGCATCGGCTGTATTGTATGAGGCTGGCGACGACAGCGACGGGCAACGTCCCGTTGCTCAGGTCGTTATCAATCGAGTTCGGCATCCGGCTTTCCCCAAGACCATTTGTGGCGTGGTCTTTGAAGGGGCTGAGCGGAGCACCGGCTGCCAATTTTCTTTCACCTGCGACGGCGCGCTGATCCGGCACCGGTTCAGCGACGAAGCCTGGTTGCGGGCACAAAGCAACGCGCGCTTGGCACTCAACGGCAGCGTTGACCGGCGGGTCGGGCTTGCCACGCATTATCATACCAATTGGGTTGTTCCTTATTGGAGTGCCAGTCTCGATAAGATCACTGCCGTAGGGACCCATTTGTTCTTCCGCTGGACTGGCTGGTGGGGCACCCCTCCCGCATTCAGAGCTCAGATCGCTAATTTGGAGCCGATCGTTGCACAGCTCTCTTTGTTGTCTGAAGCGCACCGAGCCAGAACATTATCAGTCGACGCAGCGTTCGAGAATGCAGCCTCCGATGCATCAAGTCTTGACCTTCTCAGACTCCTCAACAGCACCCCCGCTTCGCCGCGACCTGAAGATGACAACACCTTCATCGTCACGGTCGCTAGCGGTTTAGCGCCTGATCGGCTCGCCACCATTGCAGCCCTCAATTGCGACGCACGACCATATTGCAAATTCATGGCTTGGGTTACGAAGGCTAAAACACCGAAAAAGCTGCCGCTTGAGGAAGCGGACATTGCCGCAATGTCCTTCAGCTTTTTGCGCGACCGCAGAAACGGATTTGAAAAGGCGCTTTGGAACTGCGCCGATTTTCCTCGCGCGAACCATCGCCAATGCATGAAGGCTCGAATTCCCCCGGCGGGCTCAGCCGAATTTGAACCTATATTACAATATTTAACGCAGGGACAAAGGGATCCGGCAAAAGCCGAGCCACGCGCCATCTTCCCAGAAAGTAAGGGGGCGGATATCCGAGCCGCTAAGACGCAGCCGAAAGGAACCGCCGCCGCCTCCAGCCAGCCGCAAGAGATTGGCGCAGCACCGCTTAAAGTCCCCTAGCTCAGGCTGCCTCAAACATTTCAGGGGGAAGTGCCATGAGAGCATCGGACCCGCTTTCAATCTTGCGCCGCAACGCACCGGCATCGGGCAGTATCCGCTCGGAATAGTAGCGCGCCGTCACCAGCTTTGCCTCCAGAAACGCTGTGTCGCCGTCGCCTTCGGCCAGTGCGGCGATGGCGGCGGTCGCCATACGCAACCACATCAAGCCAACCGCAACGATCCCCATCAAATGCATATAGCTATGCGCGCCGGCACCGACATCGTTGGGGTTGCTGATCCCGTTTTGCACGAACCAGATTGTTGATGCCTGCAGGTCGGCGGTGGCGCGTTCCAACCGGGTCGCAAAATCGGCGAGACTGGGGTCTTGCTTGGCAAGGGCAATTTCCTCAGCGAGGATACGAAAGAGGTGCTGGACCGCCCGCCCGCCGTTAGTGGCGAGCTTGCGCCCGACGAGATCCATTGCCTGAACGCCATTGGCGCCTTCATAGATCATCGCAATCCGCGCATCGCGGACATATTGTTCCATGCCCCATTCAGCGATGTAGCCGTGGCCGCCGTAAACTTGCTGGGCGTTGGTCGCGATCTCATAGCCCTTGTCGGTGCCATATCCCTTAATCACTGGTGTGAGCAGGCCGATCAAATCATCCGCAAGCAACCGCTCCTCCTCAGTTGCGGAGTGGTGCGTCAGATCGACCTGAAGCGCGCCCCAGAGGCACAAAGCGCGCATCCCCTCAGTAAAGGCCTTGCCGTCCATCAGCATCCGGCGGACGTCGGGATGAACAAACAATGTGTCGGCCTTCTCATTAGGCTCCTGCGTGCCGGTCAGCCCGCGACCCTGGCGACGATCCTGCGCATATTGCACCGCATTCTGATAAGCGACCTCGGCGATCCCAAGCCCTTGCAAGCCGACGCCAAGCCGCGCCACGTTCATCATTATGAACATGGCGGCAAGGCCCTTCATTTCGTCGCCCACCAACCATCCCGTCGCACCGTCATAATTCATCACGCAGGTGGAATTTGCATGAATGCCCATCTTGTGTTCGATCGAGCCGCAGCTGACGGTATTACGCGCGCCAAGCGAGCCATCGTCATTCACGATGAACTTTGGCACAACAAACAGAGAA
>JBBQAU010000036.1:0-15269 GCA_038316685.1 Sphingomonadales bacterium | reverse complement strand
TGCGCGACATGGCGACGCTGCGGCCCGGCTCGCGCACGGCACTTGCCCAGATCACGGGCATTGGCGCGCGCAAGATGGAGGCTTATGGCGATGCTTTCCTCACCGTAATCAGAGAGGCTGTATGATCCGTAAGATTGACGAAACGATTTCCGTTGCCCCGCAGATAAGCCCGGCGGATGTCACCGATCTGGCGCGCGCGGGCTTTACCGCAATCATCAACAATCGTCCCGATGGCGAGGAGATGGGACAGCCCGATGCCGCCGCAATCCGCTCCGTCGCCGAGACGTTGGGGCTGCATTATACCGAAATCCCCATTACCCATGCCGGGTTTTCGCACCCCCAACTTGACGCCATGAATGAAGCGATGGCGCAAGCGGGTGGCCCTGTGCTCGCGTTTTGTCGATCGGGCACCCGGTCCTGCAACCTATGGGCACTCGCGCGCGCCAAACAGGGCGATGATCCGGAGGCGCTGACCGACAAGGCTGAAGCTGCCGGCTATGATCTTTCCGGCATTCGCGCGATGATGGACGCGCTGGCTGGGCCGCAATGAACTGGCTCCAGCTTGGCGGTTCACTCGCTGCGATCCTAATGCTGGCGTGGATCGCGCGGTTGTTGCGGCTGGGCGAGAGCCGGATCACTGACCCCGAGATGGCCAAGGCAACAGCAGAGGCAATGCTCGCGGGGTTTGAGGCGCGCGACGCCTTGCTGAGCGGTGATGGTAATGCCGCGATTGTGTCGGGCAATGCCGGCATCGCAGTGCTGAAACGGCACGGCGCCAAGGTCGCGGTCCGCCGGCTCGTGCCGCCGCTCGCGCTCCGCCCGGCGGTAGAGGGTGTGCGGGTGGAGACGGGCGAAAGCTTCTTTGGCGGCGTTACCTTGTTTGGCGTGATCGAGGATGATGTGCGGCGGCTGGAAGCGCCGTTGACACTAGTGTAAGCAAGCACGATGACCTTGCCTAACCCCGTCGATTACGCCGTCCCGGCCTTTGTGCTGCTCGTGCTGGCCGAGATGATCGTGGCGCGGCTGCGCGACCGGGCGGCGTATGAGCCGCGCGACACGCTGACATCGCTGTCGCTCGGGCTGGGCAGCACTGTGGCGGGCGCATTGACAGGCGGGCTGACCTATCTGCTCGCGGTATGGCTGTGGCAGTTCCGGCTGTTTGAAATTGGCTATAGCTGGTATTGGTTCGTCATCGCCTTTGTCATTGATGATTTCGCTTATTATCTGTTCCACCGCAGCGCCCACCGCGTCCGCTGGTTCTGGGCGAGCCATGTCATCCACCATTCAAGCCAGCATTATAACCTGTCGACCGCGCTGCGGCAGACCTGGACGGGCTTTTTCAGCCTGGGCTTTGTGTTCCGGCTACCCCTGTTCCTGATCGGTTTTCCACCCGCGATGATCTTTTTCGTCGCGGCGCTCAACCTGATCTACCAGTTCTGGATTCATACCGAAGTAATTACGCGAATGCCGCGCTGGTTTGAGGCGGTGATGAACACGCCGTCGCACCACCGCGTCCATCACGCGATCAACCCGCGCTATCTCGACAGCAATTACGCCGGTGTCTTTATCATCTGGGACCGGATGCTTGGCACCTTTGAGGCAGAGCGGGACGATGAGCGGCCCATTTACGGAATTGTCCGGCAGCTCGGCAGCTTCAATCTGGTCTGGTCGGCGTTTCACGAATGGGTGGGCATTGCCCGCGATGTCTGGGCAGCACCCGGCCTGCGCGCCAAGATTGGCTATATCGCCATGCCGCCGGGCTGGAGCCATGATGGCAGCCGCGACACATCGGCAACATTAAAGGCGCAGTGGCGCACACGACAAGACCGGACGAGCAAGATTTTAGGGGAAGAACAGTGGAAGAAGCCGATTTTGTCGTCGTCGGGGCTGGATCAGGCGGGAGCGCGGTCGCCAGCCGCCTGAGTGAGAACGGCAAATACAGCGTTGCGCTGCTTGAGGCGGGTGGCAACAATACCGGTTATCGCACGCGCATTCCGCTGTTCCTTGCCTATCAGACCCCCAAGACCAACTGGCAGTTTGAAACCGTGCCACAGGCCGGTCTGAACGGCAGACGCGGCTATCAACCGCGCGGCAAAGGGCTGGGTGGCTCAAGCGCGATCAACGCGATGGTCTATATTCGCGGCAACCGGTTTGATTATGATAATTGGGCGGCGATGGGCTGCACCGGCTGGTCGTATGACGAGGTGCTGCCCTATTTTAAACGCGCCGAACATAATGTGCGCGGGGGCGATGATTTTCACGGGGCCGAGGGGCCGTTATGGGTCAGCGAGCAGACATCGCCCAACCCCGGAACCTTCGATTTTGTCGAAGCGGGTGCAGCACTCCAAATCCCGCGCAACAATGATTTTAATGGCGAGCGACAGGAAGGAATTGGCCTGTATCAGGTCACCCAGCGCGGCGGCGAACGCTGGAGCGCATCACGCGCATATATCGAGCCTGCACGCGGCCGACCCAATTTGCGCATCCTTACGGGCGTCACCACAGAAAAGCTGTTGTTTGACGGAGCACGCGTGGCGGGGGTGCGCTATCTCCAGGGCAAGCAATCCCGCGAGATCAAGGCGAAGCGCGGCGTTGTGCTGGCAGGCGGCGTGTTTGGCACACCGCAATTGCTGATGCTTTCGGGCATTGGCCCGGCGGATCATTTGCGCGACCACGGGATTGAGCTGCGGGTTGATCGCCCGGCGGTGGGCAGCAATCTGCAAGATCATCTCGATTATGCGATTACCTATGAATCACCTAACACCCGCTTTGTCGGGCAAACGCTGAAAGGCACGCTCGATTCGATCGGCGCGATCATCCAATGGTTCCGCAAGCGCGAGGGCACGATGACATCGTGTGCGGCAGAGGGCGGCGTCTTCCTGAAGATCAACCCCGACGCGCCTGCCGCTGACGTCCAGCTGCACTTTCTGCCGGCACCGCTGGAAGACCATGGTCGCGCCAAGGTAACCGCGCATGGTTATAGCTGCCATGTCTGTGTGTTGCGTCCTGAAAGCCACGGAACGGTAAGGCTTGCCTCAACCGATGCGCGGACCCCGCCGTTGATCGATCCCAAATTCCTGTCCGACCCGCGGGATCTTGAATTGTTGAAAAAAGGGGTGTGGGCCACCTATCGCATCCTTGAAGCCCCGCCGATGACCAAGCATCAGGGTCGCGATCGCAACCCGGTCGACAAGGGGGATGATGAAACGCTGGAACGGCTGATCCGCGCGCGATCAGACACGATCTATCATCCGGTCGGCACCGCCCGGATGGGCTCGGACGCGGACGCTGTTTGCGATCCACGGCTGCGGGTGCGCGGCGTCGAAGGGCTTTACATCGCCGATGCCTCGATCATGCCCAAGCTGATTTCAGGCAACACCAACGCGCCATCGATCATGATTGGTGAGCGCTGCGCGGAGTTCATCCTTGCGGACTGCGCATAAAAAAGGGCCGGTGCGTCGCCGCACCGGCCTTAGGGTGTCCGCAGGAGGAACCTCGTGGGGGATGCCGACACCGCCGACATCCCAATCTCGTTAATAATTATAGGCGCGCTCGCCGTGCTCGTTAATATCGAGCCCTTCGGCTTCAACCTCAGCAGTTGGCCGCAGTCCTATCGTCGCCTTCAGCGCGAGGAACAGCAGCGCTGACACACCGCCCGACCAAGTCAGCGTGATCAACACCGCCTGAATTTGCGTCCAAAGCTGCGCCATCATGTCATATTTCCCGACGACGGCGGGCATCACGGTGTAATTGAAAAAACCCTGTCCGCCGAGTGCGGGATCAGCGACAATCGCGGTTGCGAGCGCGCCGACAATCCCGCCAACGCAGTGGACGCCAAACACATCAAGCGTGTCATCATATTTGAAGGTGCGCTTTACCTTGGTCACAAAGAAATAGCAGACGCCCGACACCACAAAGCCGAGCACAATCGAGGTCATCGGAGAGGCATAGCCCGAAGCTGGCGTGATCGCCACAAGCCCGGCAACCGCGCCCGTCGCAGCACCCAGCAGCGAAGGCTTTTTGTGGGCGATCTGTTCAATCAGCGCCCAGCAAATCGCGGCGGCGGCGGTTGCAACATAGGTGTTGATGAAGGCAACTGCGGCAACACCGTTTGATTCAAGGTTGGAACCCGCATTAAAGCCGAACCAGCCCACCCACAGCAATGAGGTACCAATCATTGTCATCGTCAGGGAATGTGGCGGCATCGGATCCTTGTTATAGCCAAGCCGTGGCCCGATAATCAGGCAGCCGACAAAGCCTGCAATCCCGGCATTGATATGGACGACCGTTCCGCCCGCAAAATCAAGCGCGCCCTTGCCCCACAGATAGCCAGCGTCGGTCGGGTTGGCGGGGAGAAAATCCGGCCCAGCCCAATACCAGACCATGTGCGCGACCGGGAAATAGACAAGCGTCAGCCACGCGACGACGAAAATCATCAGCGGCGTGAACTGAATCCGTTCGGCAAAGGCACCGACAATCAGCGCGGGCGTAATGCACGCAAACGTCATCTGGAAAACCACAAAAGTATATTCGGGCAAATAGACGCCGTTGGAGAAGGTCGCGGCAAGCGTGCTTGCATCGACGCCCATCAACATCGCCTTGGAAAAACCACCGACAAAGGGCGCGGTCGCGCCCGAACCGGCGGTGAAGGCCATGCTATAGCCCCAACAGACCCAAACAAGCGACGAGATGCAGACAATCATCATCACCTGCATCAGCACCGAAAGCATATTTTTGCTACGCACCAGCCCGCCGTAAAACAGCGCGAGGCCCGGCACCGACATCATCAGCACCAGCACCGATGAAATGAGCATCCATGTGGTATCGCCCTTGTTGACCATCGCAGCGGTTGGGACAAACGGCGTTGGCGCGGCGGCAGCGGCTTCCTGCGCCCAGGCGGGGAGCGCCGCAAACAATGTAGCCCCTGCCCCCAGCAACCCAGCCAAACCCAGCTGTTTCAGTCCCAGCACGGGCACGATGGTGTCTGTCACATTGCGGCCTGCAACCATGTAGCCTGGCACCAAGTGGCCTGTCACAGCGCGATCTGTCATAACGCGGTCTGTCATAACGCGGTCTGATCGGTTTCGCCGGTGCGAATACGCACGACCTGGCCGACATCGACGACGAAAATTTTGCCATCACCAATTGCACCGGTCATGGCGGCTGTCTGAATTGTTTCGACCACGCGTTCGGCCATGTCGGTCGCGCAGACGACCTCAACCTTGACCTTGGGGATCATGTTGGTTGTATATTCCGCACCACGGTAAATCTCGGTCTGGCCCTTTTGGCGACCAAAGCCGTTGACCTCTGTGACCGTCATGCCCGACACACCAATCTCGGTCAGCGCTTCGCGCACTTCATCAAGCTTGAACGGTTTGATAACGGCAATAACAAGTTTCACTCAATCGACCCCCAGAGACCAGCAGCCCCCGGGAGTTAACCTAGCAAACTACGTGCCAGATTCGATTCAACGCGTTTTCGCCCGGAATTCCGTGATCAAATGTCACCAAAAGGTAAAAAATTGGGCAGTCGCGAATGAATGCCTAAAAATTGGGCAGGCCTAGTTCTCCGCCGCTGTCACAATCGCGCTTGCGGTGTCGAGGTCTTCATCATCAACCATCACGCGGACGGGGATGAAAAAATAGCTGCCGTCGGCAATGCTCGCCTCGCCATCAAACGCGATCGCATCGATGCCTTCGGAATTGAGCCGACCGATCAGAATATTGGCAAGGTTGCGGTCAAATCGTCCGAGTTCGACAAGCGCCACTTTAATCGACCCAATCGGGTATGACCGTCTGGACGCGGACCGCCAGCCCGTCGATGCTTTGGGTGCGCCCCGCAATCTTGGCGAGCGATGCTTCGGGATTTTGCTGGCGGTGATATTTGACGAGCGTTTCGCGCGGGGCATCAAGCGTCATTTTCGGCACAGCCCAGCCGCAGCTTGATTGAACGCTATCGACGGTGATGTCGAAAATCTGGCGGACCCCGGGCAAGCGCGGGAAGTGGCTGGCCAACGCGTCGAACCCTTCGTCGCCTGCAACAATAAACGTCCCCCGGCCATACAGCCGCAGGATCAGCGCAGGATTATCAAACGCGCAAAACATGATGGTGATCCGCCCGTCCGCCGTCAGATGCGCCTGCGTCTCATTGCCCGACCCCCCCAGATCAAGATACGCAACGCGATTGGGACCCAGCACGCGAAACGCATCCATCCCCTTGGGAGAAAGGTTGATCCGCGCGCCATCCGCCGCCGTCGCCACGAAGAATACGGGCTGTTTGGCAATGAAGGCGCAGGCGCCCTCATCGATGACACTGGAAAAATCAGACACGCTTTGCCTCCATCTTGACGCGCATAATGCATGCACATACCCCATGCGCATGAAGCCCGATCTGATCCTGTCCGGCAAGCGCAAGGCCGTCAACCTGTCGCTCGACACTGGCGTCGTCGAAGCGGCGCGTGCCGTTGGGCTCAATCTCAGCCAAGTGTGCGAAGTGGCGCTGCGCGATGCAAGCAAGCGCGAAACGTTTCGGCGGTGGCAGGAGGACAATTGTGTCGCAATCGAAACGCACAATGCCTGGGTTGAAAAACATGGCCTGCCGCTCGAGCGCTATCGAATGTTCTGACTATCATGCCGCAATTTGACGTTTACCGCACGCCTAAGGGGGAAATGGTCGTCGACTGCCAGTCCGATCTGCTCGCTACTTATAACAGCCGGATTGTCGCACCCCTGCTGTAACTGAATGAAAGCCTGCTCATAATGCCCCGGCTGAACCCGTGCTTCGCGATCGGCGGCAAAGAGCAGGTGTTGATGATTGAGTTTCTAACCGCAATACCCACCGCGTCGCTGGGAGCGCCCATTACATCGTTCCTCGCCCACGAACACGCCATCAAGCGCGCGCGAGACATGGTGATCACCGGCTTTTGACCAAACGGCGACCCGCAGCTAAACCGCCGTCCCGCCCACCGTCAGCCCATCGACCAGCAACGTCGGCTGACCAACGCCTGCGGGCACGCTCTGCCCACCTTTGCCGCACATGCCGACGCCCTCATCAAGCGCCATATCGTCGCCAATGCCAATCACGCGCGTCAGCACGCTTGGGCCATCACCGATCAGCGTCGCGCCCTTGATGGGCGCGCCAATCCGGCCATTTTCAACCAGATATGCCTCGGTGCAGCTGAACACGAACTTGCCCGACACGATATCAACCTGCCCGCCGCCAAATGACTTGGCAAAAATTCCCTTTTTAACGCGCGACAGCAACTCAGCCGGATTATCGCGCCCGCCGCGCATAAAGGTGTTGGTCATGCGCGGCATCGGGGCATGCGCGAAACTTTCCCGACGACCATTGCCGGTGGGGGCAACGCCCATCAGCCGCGCATTGAGGCGATCCTGAATGTACCCCTTCAAAATGCCGTCCTCGATCAGGATGTTTTCCTGTGTGGGTGTGCCTTCATCATCAATCGACAGCGATCCGCGCCGATCGGCAATCGTTCCATCATCAACCACCGTCACGCCGGGGGCGGCAACGCGCTCCCCGACGCGGCCCGAAAAGGCGCTGGTGCCCTTGCGGTTGAAATCGCCCTCAAGCCCGTGGCCAATCGCCTCGTGGAGCAAAATCCCCGGCCAGCCCGGTCCAAGCAACACCGTCATTTCGCCTGCGGGTGCATCAACCGAATCAAGATTGATGAGCGCCTGCGCCAACGCCTCATCAATCGCGCGGTTCCAGGTTTCGGGTCCCATCAGCTGATCATAAAGATAGCGCCCGCCCATCCCGAAACTGCCCGTTTCGCGGCGGCCATTATGTTCAACGACAATCGACACGTTGAGCCGGACCAATGGCCGCACATCTGTGGCGACAAAGCCATCGGCGCGGACGATTTCGACAACGCTCCAGCTGCCCGCCAGACTAACGGAGACCTGGGCAACGCGCGGATCGCGCGCGCGCGCGGCGGCGTCAATCGTCTGGCACAAATTCACCTTGTCGGCAAAAGGCACCAGATCAAGCGGATCAGCGGCAGTATACAGGTGACGGTTGGTCGCGCGCGGCGGGGTAGCGCGCGGGCCCGTTGCCGGATCGATCAACGCCATTGTTTCCGCCGCACGGCCAATTGCCGCAGCGCTCAGATCATTGGCATGCGCAAAGGCAGTCGTCTCACCCGATACCGCGCGCAGGCCAAAGCCTGAATGCGTGTCATAGCTTGCTGTCTTTAACCGCCCATCATCAAAGCCGAACGCTTCAGCCTTGCGATATTGCAGGTAAAGTTCGCCATCATCGGCATGGGCAAGCGCGGCAGCGGTCAGGCGTTGGGCCTCGTCACTCTCAAGCTGGCCGGGGTGATAAAGGAAGGAGCGGGGGTGTGTGGGGCTGGTCATGTGTCCGAATATAGCGTGCTCAGCGCCCCGCGCCATCCCCGTGATCATGCAACGCGGATTGGTCGGCACCATCGGCGGGACCGCCGACCAGCACGAAGCGCCGGTCGCAATAGCCGCAATCGACATAGCCGCTCTCGTCGATCTGCAGGAACACGCGCGGATGGCCAAGCGATGCGGGCAAACCCGCATGCGCGCCATCACAAGCGACTCGAGCGGTGGTGACGCGGGTGAATTCAGGCGGGGCGATCATGCCGGGCGGGATAGCAGCGCTCGGCGGGGCAAACAATTGACGATTCAGCCGCGGCAAGATTAGCTTTGGACGCCGCCGTCATCGGTTGGCAAAGCCGCTATGCAGTCCTACACAGACCCCGATGACCGACGCTGCCATTTCGATCCGCAACCTTGGCAAAACCTACAAAGGCGGCAAGCGGGCGCTTGATGATGTAAGCTTTGATGTGCCGCGCGCGACGATCTTTGGGCTGCTCGGTCCCAATGGCGCAGGCAAATCGACGCTCATCAACATCCTTGCCGGGCTGGTAAACAAAACCAGCGGCGCTGCCACGATATGGGGTTTCGACATTGATGCCCAGCCGCGCAATGCCAAGGTGTCGATCGGCATTGTCAATCAGGAGATCATGTTTGATCCCTTTTTCACCCCTGTCGAAACGCTTGATATCCAGGCCGGGCTCTACGGCGTTCCCAAGGCCAAGCGGCGATCGATGGAGCTGCTGCGCGCGGTGCATCTTGAGGATAAGGCCAACGCTTATGCGCGAACATTATCGGGCGGCATGAAGCGGCGGCTGATGGTCGCCAAGGCAATGGTCCATTCGCCACCCGTGCTGGTGCTTGATGAGCCAACCGCCGGCGTCGATATCGAACTGCGCAAACAGCTATGGGATTATGTCCGCGAACTGAATGCGGGCGGGGTGACGGTGGTGCTGACCACCCATTATCTCGAAGAGGCCGAGCAATTGTGTGACCGGATCGCGATTATCAATCACGGCAAGCTCATTGCCAATCAACCGACCAAGGCGCTTGTCGGCATGGCGACCGAAAAGCTGGTGGAAGTGACGGTTGACCGTGACGTCGTGACCCAGCCCACCCACGCCGCCTTCACCAAAATCGAGCAACAAGGCGACCGTGTGCTCGCCATCACCTATCAAAAGGACAAGATGAACGCAGGCCAGGTTCTGGCGGCGGTGCAGGCCGATGGATATGGGATTGTTGACGTTTCGACGAGGGAGGCGGACCTGGAGGATGTCTTCCTGAATTTGACGCGCGCGACAAATCTGCCCTGACACTGCGCCATTGTTCGTCCCGAGCGCAGTCGAGGGGACGGCGGCAACCGCTATTCAGGGTGTCTCGACTTCGCGCGACACAAACGGTTAGGAAGGACCGGTGTCAATGAAACAATCCGACGTTCTCATCATCGGCTCAGGTGCCGCCGGCCTCACCGCTGCGCTCAACCTTGCCGATCAGTTCCGCGTTACCGTGCTCGCGAAGGGCGGCCTCAACGAGGGGTCGACCGCCTGGGCGCAAGGCGGGATCGCCGCAGTGCTTGAACCCGGCGATACGTTTGAGAGCCATATCGAGGACACGATCGTGGCCGGTGCTGGCCTCAATGATCGGGCGACGGTTGAATATGTTGTCGAGCATGCACCCGCAGCCATCGCGCGGCTGAGTGAATTTGGCGTGCCGTTCAACATGGAGGGCAATGTCCCGCATTTGACGCGCGAGGGCGGGCATAGCCACCGGCGGATCGTCCATGTCGATGATGCAACCGGCTGGGCCGTCCAGGAAGCGTTGCAGCGCGCCGCCGAGATCCACCCCAATATCACGCTCGTCCCTGATATGGTCGCGATTGACCTTGCCACGGGCAAGCATGAGGAACGTTATTCGGGCGCGGGCAATGTCTGGGGCGTCTATGCCGTCAACCGCGCAACCGGGCGCGTCGAACTCTACACCGCGCGCTCGACGATTCTGGCAACGGGCGGCGCGGGGCGGACCTATCTTTTCTCCACCGCCCCCAGAGGGGCAACGGGGGACGGCATTGCGATGGCATGGCGTGCGGGCTGCCGCGTATCGAACATGGAGATGATGCAGTTCCACCCGACCTGCCTTTACAATCTTGACGTCAAAAATTTCCTGATCACTGAAGCTGTGCGGGGCGAGGGCGGGCATCTGCTGCTGCCCGAAACCGGCTACCGGTTCATGCCCGATTTCGATGAGCGCGCAGAACTTGCGCCGCGCGATGTCGTCGCCCGCGCGATCGACCATGAAATCAAGCGGCTTGGGCTTGATTATGTCCATCTCGATATCAGCCACCGCGACCCTGATTTTGTTCGCAGCCATTTTCCCAACATTTATGAAAAGCTGCTCGGGTTGGGCATCGACATGACGACCGATCCGATCCCCGTCGTCCCCGCGCAACATTACACCTGTGGCGGGGTTGTGATAGATCTTGACGGACGGACCGATCTGCCCGGGCTTTATGCAGCGGGCGAATGCACCGAGAGCGGGCTGCACGGCGCAAACCGGCTTGCCTCCAACAGCCTGCTTGAATGTTTCGTTTTTGGTGAGGCATGTGCGCGCCACATCACCGCGCATTGGGACGATCTGCCCATACCACCGCCGATCCGCGCCTGGGACGAAAGCCGCGTCGCCGATTCAGACGAGGAGGTCGTCATCAAACAGAACTGGACTGAGATCCGCCGCTTCATGTGGAATTATGTCGGCATTGTGCGCACCACCAAGCGGCTCGAACGCGCACAGCACCGGATCCGGATGCTGACGGATGAGGTAAATGATTATTACGGCCATTTTCGCGTGAGCCCCGATCTGATCGAACTGCGCAATCTGCTGCAAACCGCCGAGCTCATCGTCAAGTCTGCGCTGCACCGAAGGGAAAGTCGCGGGCTGCATTATACGCTCGATTATCCCGATTTGCTGCCCGAGCCACTCGACACAATCCTTGTGCCCTGACGCGCCAGAGCGCGACTCGGCTTTGTTCCAACGGTTCACCGCGCAAAGACGGCGTTTGGCCGCAAGATGATGGTAAACGTTATAGGCGCTTTACCGTTCAGCACACATGGTTTCCGCTACGACGCGCGGGAGCCGAAAATTTCCATTGTGATTAACAAGATCATGCCATCAAATCGCCGGGCGCTTGGCTCAACCATCATGGCGATGGCGGTGCTTGCGGGCTGCCAAACCACCCAAATCCCCAATGCCAGCAGCGTGCTCGCGTCGGCCGTTGCAGGCGTTCGAACGTCGATGGCCATACCAGGCGCGGTCCCGCTGCCGCCGATGGCGCCTTCCCGCCTTGTGACATCGGTTGAGATGCTTCGCCGCCAGTTCAGCGGCATTACAGGCGTCGCCATCAAAAGCGTGGACAAGGGCTGGGTGCTCTCCTCAAACGGCAATCTACGCCTCCCGCAGCAAAGCGTGAGCAAGCTGTGGGTGGCAATGGCTGCGCTTGATCTGCGCGACCAGGGCAGGCTGAGGCTTGACGATGCCGTCACCGTAACGCGCGATGATTTGACGCTGTTTCATCAGCCGATTGCAGCGATGGTGAAGGGCGATGGCTATAAGACCAATGTCGGGGAACTGCTCCAGCGCGCGCTGACCACCAGCGACAATACCGCCAATGATCGCCTGCTGCGTTTTATCGGCGGTCCGGAAGCGGTGCGGCTGTTCATCAAGCGCAAGGCGCTGGGTGATATCCAGTTTGGACCCGGGGAACGCCTGCTGCAAAGCCGGACAGCAGGGCTTGAATGGCGGCCCGAATTTGCCTTTGGCAACGCTTTTACCCGCGCGCGCGCGCAATTGTCTGAAACAACCCGGATTGCCGCCTATCAGGAGTATATCGCCAACCCGCCCGATGGCGCCGCCCCGCTGGCGATTGCGACTGCGCTTGCCAAGTTGAAAAAGGGCGAGCTGCTTTCGGAGACTTCAACCCGTTATCTGATCGAGACGATGGAAGCGTCCAAGACCGGCAAGATGCGGCTGCGTGGTGCCGTTCCCGAGGGCTGGCGGTTTGGCCACAAGACCGGCACCGGCCAGGACCTTGGCGGTCATACCGCTGGCTATAATGATGTCGGCGTGCTGACCGCGCCCGATGGCCGCAGCTATTCGCTCGCCGTGATGATTGGCGACACCGATCGCCCGGTCCGCGACCGGCAGCTGCTGATGCAGTCCGTCGTTGAAGCGCTGGTGAGTTTGCACGACATCGGGTGAGCCAGCCCGCGCACCCCCTGCGGCTTGCCCTTCAATGTCTCGACATCGCCCGACCGAGCCAATGCCCGGAATGATCAGGTTAACGTAAAGTCGTCGCGCGATCGATCTGGTTTCAGGGCTTTGTCTCAACCAACGCTTGGGCTATCCCGGCGCAATGCCCCATCTCTATCTGGTTGACGGCTCCGGTTATATCTTTCGCGCCTATCACCGGCTGCCGCCGCTCACCAATGTCCATGGCCAGCCGGTTGGCGCGGTTTACGGCTATACCACGATGCTGTGGAAGCTGACCGAGGAGCTCCACAAGGCCGATGGGCCGACGCATATGGCGGTGATTCTCGACAAGGGCAGCCACACCTTCCGCAACGATCTGTATGACAAATACAAGGCGCAGCGCCCGCCCGCGCCTGAAGACCTGGTCCCGCAATTCCCGATGATCCGTGATGCCACGCGCGCATTTTCGCTGCCGTGTATCGAGGAAGCGGGGCTTGAGGCCGATGATATCATCGCGAGTTACGCCAAGGTCGCGTTGGCGCAGGGCTGGTCAGTCACAATCGTTTCGTCGGACAAGGATCTGATGCAGCTCATCGAGCCCGGGCTGGACATGTATGATACGATGAACAACCGTCGGCTCGGGCCTGAGCATGTCGTCGAAAAATTCGGCGTCGGGCCTGACCGGCTGGGCGATGTGCTCGCGCTGATGGGTGATAGTGTTGACAATGTCCCCGGCGTCCCCGGCGTTGGGCCAAAGACGGCCGCGAAGCTCATCCTGGAGCATGGCGATCTCAACGCCGTATTGACCGCCGCCCCCGCAATGAAACCCGGCAAGCTGCGCGACAATCTGATCGAGCATGCTGACATGGCGCGGCTGTCGCGCATCCTGGTGACGCTCAAGGATGATGCGGCACTCCCCGATCCGCTCGACACGCTTGAG
Source organism: Sphingomonadales bacterium (assembly GCA_038316685.1). Taxonomy (GTDB): domain Bacteria; phylum Pseudomonadota; class Alphaproteobacteria; order Sphingomonadales; family Sphingomonadaceae; genus Sphingomonas. The sequence goes on along the minus strand of JBBQAU010000036.1, from coordinate 1,727 downwards.
CTGAAGGGCATTCCCGATGCGCCTTTGCGCGCCTTTCTTGACCATCATGGTTTCAAGTCGCTGCTCAACAAGCTGACGGCAATGGCGCAGGCATCGCCAACCGAACCGGCTGCCGCTGCTGGGCCTCCCGAGCCCGAAGCACCGCAAAGCATCGATCATGATGGCTATGAAACCGTTGTCGAAGCCGCCGTGCTTGACCGCTGGATAATCGATGCGACCGCGCAAGGCTGGCTCGCGGTTGATACCGAGACAACCGGCATTGATGCGACGCGCGCCGAACTAATCGGGGTCAGCCTCGCGCTTGCCCCCAATCGTGCCTGTTACATCCCGGTTGGGCACGGCGGCACTGATATGTTTGCCGAAAAACCCGCCCAGCTTGATCGCGCAACCGTGATCGCCCGATTAAAACCGCTGCTCGAAGACGCGTCGGTGCTGAAAATCGGCCATAATCTGAAATATGACATGGTCATCCTCGGGCGGCTCGGTATTGATATTGCGCCGCACGATGACACGATTTTGATGAGCTTTGATCTTGATGCCGGCTTGCACGGGCATGGGATGGATGAGTTATCGCTCGCGCACCTCCAGCATCAGTGCATCTCGTTCAAAGACGTGGTCGGCACGGGCAAAGCGCAGCGCGGCTTTGCCGAGATCGATCTGAAAACCGCGACGCGCTATGCCGCCGAGGATGCCGATGTCACCTTGCGGTTATGGCAGCGATTCAAACCGCGCCTCGCCACTGAATCGGCGACCCGCGTGTATGAAATGGTTGATCGCCCACTCGCCCCGGTGATCGCGCAGATGGAACGCCACGGCATCAAGGTCGATGCGGCTCGGCTCAAACAATTGTCGGGCGAATTTGCGGTGCAGATGGCGGTGCTTGAAACCGAGATTCACGGCCTTGCGGATGGACCCTTTGCAATCGGATCACCCAAGCAACTCGGCGAAGTCCTGTTTGAGCGGATGGGCATCAAAGGCGGGCGCAAGGGCAAATCAGGCGTTTATTCAACCGACGTGACCGAGCTTGAACGGATCGCCGCTGACAAGGCGAGCCCCGGCGCGGTAATCGCGGCGCGCGTGCTTGACTGGCGTCAGCTCGCCAAGCTGAAAAGCACCTATACCGATGCGTTGCAGGCGCAGATCAATCCAGCAACAGGCCGCGTCCATACCAGTTACAGCCTGACGGGCGCGCAGACCGGGCGGCTGTCGTCAACCGACCCCAATTTACAAAACATCCCGATCCGCACCGAAATTGGCCGACAGATCCGCGATGCCTTTGTGGCAGAACCCGGCAATGTCCTGCTCGCAGCCGATTATTCGCAGATCGAGCTGCGGCTGGCAGCGCATATGGCCGATGTGCCTGCGCTCAAACAGGCGTTTGCCGATGGTGCTGACATTCACAGCCTGACCGCGCAGGAATTGTTCGGCGAGGTCAATCGCGACACGCGCGGTCGCGCCAAGACGATCAACTTTGCGATCCTCTACGGCATTTCGCGCTGGGGGCTGGCGGGTCGGCTTGATGTCACGCCCGATGAGGCACAGGCGATGATCGACCGCTATTTTGATCGCTTCCCCGGCATCAATAATTATATCGCGACGACGATTGAGGAGGTCCGCGAGCGCGGCTTCACCACCACTTTGTTCGGGCGCAAATGCCATTTCCCCCGCATCAAATCCGCGCTCCAGCATGAGCGGCAAGGGGCAGAGCGTGCCGCCATCAACGCGCC
>JBBQAU010000035.1:0-15420 GCA_038316685.1 Sphingomonadales bacterium | reverse complement strand
TGTATTGACTGCAGCCACGGGCTTTTGCCGATGAGCTGCCCGTCAAGCTTGCCCTTGCGCTCCAGCAGCACGTCGCACGTCTTGCCGACACTCGCTGCATTGAACGCCGCCTGATGCCGGTTGATCGCGGCTTGCAGGCGTTGCAGCCGTTCGTCCATCACTTCGGGCGCGATCTGATCGGCCATTGTGGCGGCGGGCGTGCCGGGGCGGGGGCTGTATTTGAAGCTATACGCTTGCGCGTAACCGACCGCATCGACGAGGCGGAGCGTCTCTGTAAAATCAGCCTCCGTCTCACCCGGAAAACCGACGATGAAATCGCCCGACAGCGCAATGTCGGGCCGCGCGTCGCGGACGCGATCAAGGAGACGTAAATAGGAATCGCGGCTGTGGCTGCGGTTCATTGCTTTCAGGATGCGGTCGCTGCCTGACTGGACGGGCAGATGGAGGAACGGCATCAGCTTGGCGACATCGCGGTGCGCGCTGATCAGTCCGTCGGCCATGTCATTGGGGTGGCTGGTCATATATCGGATACGCGCCAGCCCCTCGATCTGGTCAAGCGCTGCGATCAAATCATGTAAGCCCCGATTGTCGTCGATGCTTTCATCCCCCCAGGCATTCACATTCTGTCCGAGCAGCGTGATTTCCCTGGCACCGGCATCAACCAGCGCCTTGGCCTCATCGATAATCTGCGCAAACGGGCGCGACACCTCCGCCCCCCGCGTGTAAGGCACAACGCAGTAGGTGCAGAATTTGTCGCACCCTTCCTGCACCGTCAAAAACGCGCTGGGTGGTACGCGGCGGCGCGGCGGGAGGTGGCCGAATTTCATGTCGACGGGCATGTCGGTATCGATCGCTGGCTGCCCTTGCGCGGCGCTTGCCACGAGTGCGGGCAGATTGTGATAGGCTTGCGGGCCGACGACGACATCAACCTTGGCGCGGCGAATAATCTCAGCACCCTCGGCTTGCGCGACACAGCCTGCCACCGCGATCATCGGCTTGCGACCATGTTTGCGCAGGCGGCCAATGTCTGAATACACCTTGTCGGTTGCACGTTCCCGGATGTGGCACGTGTTGAGGATGACGAGATCGGCGTCTTTGGCGTCGGCTGCGGGCGTCATCCCTTGCGCGCTCATCAGTTCGGCCATGCGATCGCCGTCATAGACGTTCATCTGGCAACCAAAGGATTTGACGTGGTAGGTTTGCGGGCCGGTCTTCATTGGCGGGGCTATAGCGGCAGTGGTGCGATGCGACAAATCGGCGGGCAACGCGACTTGATCAGTCTGGCACGCCACCGCTCGCCCACCAGTCATGGCCGACAAACGGCGTGACCGGACGGCCAAGCTGTTCAGCCATCGCGGTTTCGATCCGGTGGCGGCTTTCGGCGGCGATTGCCTTGCGACCGGGATAATCTGCTGGATAAAATGGTTCGAGAAACCGCACCATCATGCAGAAATTGCCCGGCCGGGACAGGACGCGAAAGGCATTGTCGCGACCCGCTTCAACCCCCACCCAGGCAATGTCGGTTGCCTGATTTTCATACCAGAGCAGCACCGGCTGCACCATCACACCTGGCGGCGGCGGTTCCAGCACCTTGAGCATCGGTGTCTTGAAAGGCAGCAGCGATCGTCCATCGGTTGTCGTGCCCTCAGGAAAGATCGTGACGGACCAATTTTCCGCCAGCGTCTCGCGCAGCCGGTTGATCTGATCCGCCACCCCGAGCCGGTCCTCACGCGCCACAAACACAGTGCGGTTCAGGCTGGCCAGCCATCCGACGATCGGGGTATCGCCAATCTCTGCCTTGGCGACAAAGGCGGTGCCGCTCGCACTGGCGATGGCGGCGATATCTACCCAGCTGATATGGTTGGCAATGTAAAACACATCGCGGCGTAACGGGACGCCGCGCATTAATATTTTGGCTCCCGAAATGCGCGCGGCGGTGGCAAGAAACAGCCTTGGCCATGGCGACGACTGTCCAAGGATACGCCAGAGATAGTGGAGCGGTACAAAGATCATCAGCGACAGGATCAGCAAGGTCGCACGTGCCGAAATTCGCGCCCAGCCCATCGCGGTTATCGGTGGTGGCTTGCCCGTTGCGGCTGAACGCAATCCGTCCAACCGATCTGCCAGATCAGCGTGTGGCAATCAGCCTAACCCTTGCGATCAAGCGTGACGCCGTAAAGCTCCATCCGATGATCAACCAGACGAAAACCAAGTCGTTCGGCGATTTGTTTTTGGAGTTGTTCAAGTTCGGGATCGACGAATTCAATGACCCGCCCCGTTTCAACGTCGATCAGATGATCGTGGTGCGATTCGGGCGCGGGCTCATAACGTGCGCGTCCATCACCAAAGTCATGCCGGTCGAGAATACCCGCCTCCTCGAACAGCCTGACGGTTCGATAGACGGTCGCGATCGAAATGCCGGGGTCAATGGCGGACGCCCGTTCATAAACCTTTTCCACATCGGGATGATCTTCAGCATCAGACAGCACACGCGCGATAATGCGCCGCTGGTCGGTTATGCGGAGACCCTTTTCGTTGCACAGCGCTTCAAGATCGATTCTGCGCGACATTCGCTTTCCCGGTGATTCCCTATGCTGGCCTGTACTCGGGTGTAACGGCAATCACCGGGTAGCGAAAGTGCCCACCCTAGGAAAGGGTTGGCATAACACCGCCTATTACCGAATCTTGCGGCGCTTCGTGCCCAAACCGATGCTTTTGGCAAGCGTCCGGCGCTGCTCTGCATAATTAGGCGCGACCATCGGATAATCTGCAGCCAGGTTCCACTTGGCGCGATATTGATCCGGCGTCATTTTGTAATGCGTCATCAGATGGCGCTTGAGCATTTTCAGCTTCTTGCCGTCTTCAAGGCAAACGATAAAATCTGGCTTGATTGATGAACGGATTGAGACTGCTGGCTCCTGCTTCACCTCAGGCACAATAACCGGGCCCCCCAGCCCAGCAAGAGCACCATGCACGTTTGCGATTAATACCGGCAGATCGGATAAAGCGACGCTATTGTTGCTGACATGGGCAGCAACAATATCGGCTGTAAGGGTGATCAGCGTTTCTTGAAGGTCGTCGTTGATAGTCATCGGGGGTCCTTTCGGCCTGTGCGAGGCCCGCTTACGAGAAGCACGACAAGGCCTATCGGACCATCTAAAATTTTGCGCAAGTGAAAATCAGATTAGATGGATCAGGTTATTGCAATTGGCACTTGAGTGTAAGCGCATTGTAAAGTTGACCGTTGGGACTTCGGTAATAGGCGCGTCGTTCCCCAACCTGAACGAAGCCGAAAGATTGGTAAAGTTTGATTGCCTCGTTGTCTGAGCGGACCTCAAGGAAAATGTAATTGATATTACGGTCTTTTGCGTCGTGCATTGTTGATCTTAACAAGGCGCCACCGATACCACGGCGCCGCATTCGCGGATGGGTTGCAAGCAACAATAACTCAGCTTCGTCGAGGGCGGCACGAACCAGCGCAAAACCCGCAGGCTCACCATCCATTGCTGCGATTGTCAGCCAAACTCCTGGCATGGCAAGGATGCTCATACACTGGGCTCGCGTCCATGCTTCGCCGTAACGCGGGTCGAACGCGTTGTTCATGATCGTGTCGATGATTGGCAGATCAGCCGGCTTGCCGCTGCGCAACTCGACAAAGTTCAGGACCGAACTCACGCCGCCGCCATTGGCTTTGCATCGGGGGCACGCCCATAAATCGGCCGCGCCTCAAGCATGGTTTCTGAAAGGGGCAGCAATGCGGCATCGCGCGCACTGGGCAGCGTGTAATGCCAGTCATGGGCGGGAACCTGCGTGGGCAATAACCGGACGCCGTTACCAACAACGGTCATCGTCTTGAGCCTCGCCATCGCAACCTCGGGTCGCAGCGACTGAAGCGCGGTGAGCGGCGCAAAAGACCGGGCGGAAAAGCTCTGCATGAAGACTTCGCCATGCCCGCCCTCAAGGACAACCGCAAGCATCGCCAGGGATGGCTGTGCCACAAAATGAGCAGCCGCGATGAGTGCGGTCGACGTATAGCCAGCGACCGGCACACCCCAGCCAAGTCCGAGCCCGCGCGCGGCGGCAATGCCGACCCTGATGCCGGTAAAGCTGCCGGGGCCGCAATCCACCAGTATCGACTCCGCGCGGCCGCCGCCTGGAAGTTCAGCGATCATCGCCACCAGCCGTTCGGCGTGACCACGACCGACGATTTCGTGCGCCGCCGCCACCACAACATCGCCTTCGATCAAGGCGACCGAGCAAGCAGCCGTCGCTGTTTCGATAACAAGGGTGCGCAAGGGGGGCAGGTTCAGTCTATTCGATTAAAGCGGTCAAACACAGGGCGCGGCAACCGGCTAAAAATGCTGGCGGGGTCGCCATAACCAAGCGTCGTGACGAAGTTAGACTTTACGTTTGGGGTGTCGGCAAAGAAGGCTGCATCAACCGCTGCATTGTCAAAACCCGACATTGGCCCTGTATCGAGGCCCAGCGCGCGCGCAGCGATGATGAGATAGGCCCCTTGCAACGTGCCATTGCGCATCGCCGATAATTTGCGCAGCGGCTCATTGCCATCGAACCAGGCCTTGGCATTGGTGTGCGGGAAAAGTTCAGGCAGATGTTCGTGGAAATTTTCGTCCATGCCGATGATCACGCTGACTGGTGCTGCCAGGATTTTGGGCGCGTTTGTGCCGCTGACGGTCGCGGCTAGCCTTTGTCTGGCGTTGTCAGTCATGCACCAGATGAGGCGGGCGGGCATTTGATTGGCCGATGTTGGCCCCCATTTCATCAATTCCCAGATCGCATGGACATCGGCTACGGCAACGGGCTTGTCCAAATAGCCGTTATAGCTTCGCGCGGTACGAAAGATCGTATCGAGTGCTGCGTCGGACAGCCTCTCGCCCATCAGATTTTGCCTTTCGTGCTGACGCGCGATCGTCAGATAGCGCGGACCTCGGTGACCTCGGGGACGTAATGTTTGAGCAGTTGTTCAATCCCGTTCTTCAGTGTCGCCGTGGACGACGGGCAGCCGGCACACGCCCCCTGCATCTTCAGGTAGACGAGCCCCTTGTTGAAACCCTGATAGATAATATCGCCGCCGTCATTGGCGATCGCAGGGCGGATGCGGGTTTCGATGATATCCTGGATTTGCTCGATAATGTCGGAATCTGCGGGGTCATCGCCAAAAGCCGCATCGGCACCCGCCACCTGGATTTTTGCCGCACTCCCGGCGCGAAACAACGGCATGGCGGCGGAAAAATGATCGAGCAATACTGAAAGCACCTCGGGCCGCAGCGAGGACCACTCACTCCCTGGCGCTGCTGTGACTGAGATAAAGTCGCGCCCGAAGAAAACGCCCGTTACGTCGCCCAAGCCGAACAGCGTCTCGGCAAGGGGAGAGGCATCGGCTTCTTCGGGACTTGCAAAATCGCGGGTGCCCGTATCCATCACTGTCCGGCCGGGCAGGAATTTGAGCGTGGCGGGGTTGGGCGTTGATTCGGTTTCTATCAGCATGGGCACTATGTGGGCTGCGGCGCGGCGTTGATCAAGCGCCTTGGGTAACATTGCCAGCGCCGGGTGGCTGGCGAAGTGGTGATAACGCCGCTAAGCGAACTTCATGATCCTCATCCCCCGCAAGCTTGCCCGCCCGTTGTTCCTGTTATTGTCGCTTGGACTGGCGCTGCCCGCGTCGGGGCAAAAGACGCTGCCGGTCCCGCGCGCATCATTGGCGCAGCGTGGCCCGGCTGCGCCTGCGGCCCCACCCGTTGCCGACAAACAGCCTTCCTGGCTTTATGTGGGCAGCGACATCACCCCGGATCCCGATTGGCATTTTGGTGTGCTGCCCAATGGTCTTCGCTATGCTGCGCGTCGTAACGGCGTGCCGCCCGGGCAGGTCGCGGTGCGCGTGCGGATTGATTCGGGATCGTTGTTTGAAACCGATAGCGAGCGTGGCTTTGCTCATCTGATCGAACATCTGTCGTTCCGTGGTTCGGTCTATGTGCCCGATGGTGAGGCAAAGCGCGTCTGGCAGCGGATGGGCACGACCTTTGGCTCCGACACCAATGCGCAAACGTCGCCAACTGGCACAACCTATAAACTCGATCTGCCTGGCGCAACACCCGATGGCCTTGATGAAAGTCTGAAAATCCTGTTCGGCATGATGAGCCAGCCGAACATTACAGACACTGCGCTGAACGCCGAGCGGCCCGTGGTGCTGGCGGAGCAGCGCGAACAACCCGGCCCACAAGTGCGGATCGGCGATGCGCTGCGGCAAACCTTCTTTGCCGGCCAGCCGCTGGCAGAGCGTTCACCGATTGGCACGATCAAGACGCTGGAGGCGGCACGGGCCGATCAGGTCAAGGTGTTTCACCGCCGCTGGTATCGTCCTGAGCGGGCGATTGTGATCATTTCGGGTGATATTGATCCTGCGACATCAACGCAGCTTATTGCCAAGAATTTTTCGGGATGGAAGGGTGAGGGCCCAGTTCCGCCCGAGCCTGATTTTGGTAAGCCCGAGGCGGCGCAGCCGATGACGGCGTCAATCGCCGAACCTTCGCTGCCGCAGGTCACAAGCTTTGCGTTAATCAGGCCGTGGACCTATCGTGACGACACGATCGTTTTCAATCAAAAACGTTTGGTCGATCTGCTCGCGCTCAGACTGATCAACCGGCGGTTGGAAACGCGGGCGCGCAGCGGCGGCAGCTATATTTCGGCCAATGTCACCCTTGATGATGTCTCACGTTCTGCAAACGGCACCTTCATTCAAATCCTTCCGGTCGGTGATGAATGGCAGGCGGCGCTCCGCGATGTCCGTGCAGTCATAGCAGATGCCATTGCGGCACCATCCGCTCAGGCCGAGATTGACCGCGAATTTTCCGAATTCGATTCGGCAATGAAAACGCAGGTCGATACAGCCGCTGCCGAGGCGGGTGCGAAACAAGCCGATGATCTGGGTGAGGCAGTTGACATTCGCGAAACTGTAACGACGCCCGGCGTTGCGTATCAGATTTTGCAGGATGCCAAGGCCAAGAACATGTTTTCAGCCGAAGCATTGCTCGAATCGACGCGTCGTGTGCTTTCCATTGGCATTGTGCGCGGCATCGTTAACACCCGGACGCCTGATCCGACCGCTGCGGCCAAGCTTGAGGCGGCGTTGAAGCTCGACGTTTCGGGGCTCGCCGCCAAGCGCAATACGTTGAAGACGGTGACTTTTGCTTCGCTCCCCAAGCTCGGGGCACCGGGCAAGATTGTCAGCCGTTCGGTTGTAACCGATCTTGGCATGGAACAGGTCGTTTTTGCCAACGGGGTGCGGCTGATGGTCTTTGCCAATCCGTCCGAGGCAAACCGCGTTTATGTGCGCGTCCGCTTTGGCGGTGGCTATAACGCGCTTCCCGTCAACCGAGCCAGTTCGGCTTGGGCAGCGCCACTTGCCCTGGTCGCAGGCGGTATTGGCACATTGGGGCAGGAGGGGCTCGATCAGCTGACGACGGGCAGGCGAATCGGCATGGAGTTTGGCGTTGACGAGGATAGCTTTGCCTTTGCCGCTACGACGTCCCCTGCGGACCTCGCCGATCAATTGACCCTGATTGCAACAAAAATGGCCTCACCCGGCTGGGATCCCAATCCGCTTGCGCGGGCGCGGGCGGCGGCGTCCAGTTCCTATGCCGGCTTTTCAGCGTCGCCGGGTGGCATCCTGTCGCGCGATCTGGAAGGGCTGCTGCGTGGTGGCGATCCTCGTTGGGCGACGCCGACGCGCGAGCAAATAATTGCCACCACCGCGCAATCCTTCCGCGCGCTGTGGGAGCCGCTGTTGCAAAGCGGTCCTGTAGAGGTGCAGGTGTTTGGCGACGTCAAGGCCGATGCTGCCATTTACGCGGTTGCGCGCAGCATTGGTGCGCTCAAATCACGTCCTGCCTCAACACGCGCGGCACCGCCCATCAAGTTTGCAGCACCCGTCACCAGCCCTGTTATTCGCCGTCACGACGGCCCCGTCAACCAGGCGGTCGCGGCAATTGCCTGGCCAACCGGCGGCGGGATTGCGGGGGCGACCGAGGCGATCAGGCTCGATCTGATCGCGCAGATATTTGGGGATCGGCTGTTTGACCGGCTGCGCTCCGAGGCGGGGGCAAGCTATAGCCCGAGCGTTCAGAGCAGCTGGCCGACCGGACTCGCCAGCGGCGGCCGCGTGATCGGCATTGGTCAGGTGCCGCCCGACAAGGTTGAATTTTTCTTCAAGCTCGCCCGGGAAATCGCAGCGGATTTGGCAAGTGAACCAATTGACGCGGACGAGTTAAAGCGCACGATCGTGCCCTATGTACAATATCTCGCCCGGGCATCGACGGGAAATACCTATTGGCTCAACCAGCTAAAGGGCGCGAGTTATGATCCACGCCGGATTGCAGCCGTCAAGGCGCTCGGCGCGACGCTTGCCGCGACAACGCCTGCCTTGCTGGCGGAAACTGCGCGAAAATATCTAAAGCCCGAGACGGAATGGACGCTGGCGGTGTTGCCAAAGGAGGCCGCAGGAGCAAGGCCCGCTGGGGTGCAATGAAACTCCTACCCAATTAGGGTGAGGAGTTTCTTTGCGTGATGATCAGCCCGCGTCAACCGCTGCAAGAATTGCGTCATTGCTGGGGCGAATCTTGTAGTCGTCGGCCGTCAGCTTTTTCTGCACAACGCCCTCGGCATCGATCACGAGGATGGTCGCGCGCGGTACGCCGAAGGCGGGGCTGTCCTTTGCATAGTTGGTATCGCGCAGGCCAAAGGCGTCGATCATCCTGGAGCCAGCATCCGACAACAAGGTATAGTTCACCTCCTGCTTGGCGGTGAAGGCGGCAAGCGTTGCTGGGGCATCATAGCTGATCGCTGCGAGCGAATAACCGCGTTTGCCCAATTCTGCTGGCAACGCGCGCACTTCCTTTAGTTGCTTTTGGCAATAAGGGCACCAGGCGGCGGAGCGAAAGAAGATCAGCACGGTGCCTTTCTTGCCCGCGATTGACGGGAAGGTCCGGGGCTTGCCGGCAATGTCAGTCGCGGTGAAATTTGCAGGGACCTTGTCGCCAATGGCGATTGGAGCGGCAAGAGCGACAGCGGCGGTCGCAACAAGTGGGATGGCAAGGGCGAAGGACAGGGCACGGCGCATGGGATCGTCTCCGGGAAAATTGGACAGGTCACCACAAATACGTCGCGCGTCGGCCGAAGGTTACACCGGGTCGTTATCGCGGCAAATAAATCGCTACGCCTTGTAAAGCGCGTCGAGCCTTGCCCCATAAACCTGCTTGAGCACATGTCGCCTAATCTTGAGCGACGGCGTTAATTGCTCATTATCGATCGCGAAAGGTTCGTCCGCGATGATGAAGCGGCGGACGCGCTCAATTACGGACAGGTCCTTGTTGACGCGTTCGACCGCCGCCGCCAACGCCGCCCGGTAGTCGGGATTGTCGCGCAAGGCGGCAAAATCGCAGTTTGCGCCGGTTCGTGCGCAAAATTCCTGCGTCCATTCCGGATCGGCGACAAGCACGGCGACCATGTGCGGCCTTTTGTCGCCGACAATCATTGCCTGGACGATTTCGGTCTGAAGGGTGAGCATCCCCTCAACCTTTTGCGGGGCAACGTTGTCACCCTTGTCGTTGATGATCAGGTCCTTCTTGCGATCGGTGATCTTGATCCGGCCCTTGTCATCAATCACGCCAATATCGCCGGTGTGGAGCCAGCCATCCTTCAGGACGCGCCTGGTTTCTTCGTCATTGCGCCAATAGCCGTGCATGACGAGCTCTCCGCGCACGATGATCTCGCCATCCTCAGCGATTTTGACCTCGGTATTTTCAAGCGGCGGGCCGACCGTGTCCATCTTCAGCCCGACCTTTGGCCGGTTGCATGAGATGACAGGCGCTGATTCGGTCTGGCCATAGCCCTGGAGTAGCGTGAGGCCGAGCGACTGAAAGAACACGCCGATATCCGGATTGAGCGGCGCACCGCCTGAAACCATAGCCTTGAAGCGCCCGCCAAAGCGCTTGGCAATTTTGGGCCGTAATGTTGCCTTCAGGACCATGTTCATCGGGGCGTCGAATAACGCCTTTTTGCCAGCGGATTGACGCGTGCCGATGGCGATGGCTGAATCCATCAGGAAGTTTGAGAGCTTCCCCTGCTTTTCAACTGATTTCAGGATGCGGGTGCGCAACACCTCAAACAGGCGCGGCACGACGACCATGAAGGTTGGGCGCGTTTCCTCGATATTGGCGGCGAGCTTTTCCAACCCTTCGGAATAATAGATTTGCGCACCCAGCCCGATTGGCATGTGCTGGCCACCGGTATGTTCATAGGCATGGCTGAGCGGCAGAAAGGAGAGGAACACCTCCTCATCGCTCCAGCCGAAATCTTCTTCGATGACAACGCAGCAGCCATTGACGTTGTGCAGGATCGCACCGTGGTGCTGCATCACCCCGCGCGGAGCGCCACCGGTGCCGCTGGTGTAGATGATGCAGGCGAGATCCTCACGGGCGAAATTGGCCTGTGCCGCGACCGTCTCATAGTCAGTCGGGTGCGCGGCAATCAGTTCACGCCAGCCATGATAAGCGATGTCGCCAGATTGGCCGATTCGCAAATCTTCGATACCGATAACTATCCGCGCCTGGGTTGCGCGGACGACGGCGGGCAGCAGGGGTTTGGCGATCTTGGCATTGGAAACAATCACAGCACGGGCACCGCTATTTTCCAGGATATGCGTGTGATCGCGTTCGGTATTGGTGATGTAGGTCGGCACCGTAATGCAGCCAGCGGCCATGATGGCGAGATCACTGATGCACCATTCGGGCCGGTTTTCGGCGACGAGCATCACCCGGTCACCGGGGTTCAGGCCAAGCGCCTTCAGGCCGGTCGCAAGGCCTGCTACCTGCTCAGCGGCTTCGCGCCAGCTGATCGATTGCCAGCGCCCTTCCTGCTTGCGCCAAAGGAACGGCTTGTCGCCCTTTTCACGCGCGCGCGTGAAAAACTGCGTGACGAGATTGGGAAAATGTTCGAGCCTTCGCATCTTCACTCCTGTGCGCGGCCCTATACCCTGGCCGTCGTACCCTGGCCGTCGTCTATTCGCTGAGCGCGACCCCGACACTGCGCGGATCGGCGGCACCGACCCAGCCGCCGGATGTCAGCTCAGCCGCATTTGCTTTTAGCCCCAGTTTCCCGATTGTCACCTTGTGGCCGAGCTTTTCAATTGCCTCTTTCATCGGCTCAAGGCTCGTTCCCGCCTCAAGCACGAGCCCGTCACGGTTGAAATAGACGAGACCAAGACCCAGCGAGTCGCGCGCGGACAGGCCCCAGTCGAAATGCGCAATGATGGCTTTGGCGATTTGCATGATGATTGTCTTGCCACCCGCTGCACCAACCGCGAAGATCGGCTTGTTGTTGGCATCATAGACGATGGTGGGCGACATCGATGAGAGCGGACGCTTGCCGCCTTCGACCCGATTGGCGACGGGCGCGCCGTTCTTTTGGGGCACATAAGTGAAATCGGTCAGCTCGTTGTTAAGCACAAAGCCACTCGCGAGTAACTGACTGCCAAACGGACCCTCGACGGTTGAGGTCATCGTCGCGACCGATCCATCGCGGTCAACCGCCACGAAATGCGTGGTGCCGGGGATTTCGGCCTGAACCGCGGCGGTGCGGGGTTTGGCACCGGGGGGCAGACCCGCGTCATGCGTGACGAGCGTCTTGTCAGCCGAGATCAGTTTTGAGCGCGCCTTGATGTAGGCCGGGTCGATTAGCCCGGCGACCGGCACGTCAACGAAATCGCGGTCGCCCAGATATTGCTCCCGGTCTGCATAGGCGAGCAGCATGGCCTCGCCAATCAAATGCCAGGCAATGGGCGAATCCTTGCCCAGCTTTTTCATATCAAAGCGTTCGAGCATGCCCAAAATCTGCAGCACCGTCGTCGCGCCCGAGGAGGGTGGCCCCATGCCGCAGATTCGATAGACGCGATAAGCGCCACAGACGGGTGGGCGTTCCTTGGCGCGATAGGCGGCCAGATCAGCGAGCGTGATGTCGCTTGGCGCGCGTGCGGAACCTGTGGCGGCATCGACAATCGATTGCGCGATTGGGCCGGTGTAGAACGCGTCTGCCCCGCCATCGGCCAGTCGCCGCAGCGTTGTCGCGAGCGCGGGGTTCTTGACCGTCTCACCCACGGCATAGGCCTTGCCATCGTGCATATATTGCGCGGCGGTGGTGGGAAAATCCTTCCAGAGCGCAGCGGTAAAGCCCATCGCGTTGGCCATTGGCGGGGTGACGGTGTAACCTTCGTCGGCAAGCTTGATTGCAGACGCAAACAAATCCTTCCACGCCAGCTTGCCCCAGCGCTGATGCACCATCGCCATCAGCCGCATGTTGCCCGGCACGCCAACGGATTTACCGCCAGGAACGGCTTGCATGAAGCCCAATCCCTTGCCGTCTGGCCCGACAAAGCGATTGGCGGTCGCGGCTGCCGGTGCCGCCTCGCGCCCGTCGATCGATGCGAGCACGCCAGTCTTTGCGTCGTGATAGACAAAGAAGCCACCACCGCCGATGCCGCTCGATTGCGGCTCGACCACAGTCAACGCGAGCATCATCGCCATTTGTGCGTCAGCGGCGCTCCCGCCTTTCCGCAGGATTTCCTGGCCAGCAGCGGCGGCACGCGGGTCCGCTGCCGAAACAATTCCCTGGGCCTTGGCAGCGACGGGGGCGAGCACTAGCGCGCAAAGCGCAAACATCCAATTTTTCATCGCAGCAAACCTAGCGCGGTTTGGAGGCGGCGCAAGCGTGTAGACTCACTTTGCGCCGACGGCATCGGCAAGGTGGCGAAACCCGTCCCGGTAGAGCAGGCGCGCAAGATCGCGATTGATGCTGTGGGCAAGGCCAGGCCCTTCATATACGAGCGCGGTGTAGAGCTGCACCGCGCTCGCCCCTGCGCGGATGCGGGCATAAGCCTCTGCACCGCTGTCGATTCCGCCGACGGAGATGAGCGGTATCGTGCCGCCGCTTGCCATCCGCACGTCGGCCAGTCGCGCGCGCGCGAGCGCCGCGAGCGGTGCGCCCGATAACCCGCCGGTTTCCCCGGCATGGCGCGATTGCAGCGCGGGTGAGCGGGTTATAGTGGTGTTCGACACGATCAGCGCGTCGATCCTGTGCTCAATCGCCATGCGGACAATGCCGTCAATCGCAAGCGAATCGAGATCAGGGGCGATTTTCAGGAAGAGGGGTGTCTGCCCGCCGGGCGCGGTGCGCGCCTCGTCAGCGGCGGCGAGAAGTTCGGCAAGCGCTGTGCCATGTTGTAGATCGCGCAGGCCCGGCGTGTTGGGTGAACTGATGTTGATCGTCACATAATCGGCGATGGGCGCAGCGCTTTCTACCCCCAGGCGATAATCGGCGAGCCGATCCGCTGTGTCCTTGTTCGCGCCGACATTGATGCCGAGCACACCTTTCCGGCGGGCGGTGGTGGCGCGGGGTAGCGCTGCGCCAATCCCGCCATTGTTGAAGCCGAGCCGGTTGATTACCGCGCGGTCCTCGATCAAGCGAAAAACGCGTGGGCGCGCGTTGCCAGGTTGCGCAAGCGGGGTCAGCGTGCCGATTTCGACACTGCCAAAGCCAAGCCCGAACCAGCCATCAATTGCCACGCCATCCTTGTCGACGCCTGCGGCAAGACCGAGCGGGCTGGCGAATTGCAGCCCCGCCAATGTGGTGCGCAAAATCGGATCAGGCGCCGGATTGGCAAAGGGCGTGCCCATTCTCCCCCAGGCAGCAAGCGCATCAACGGTCAGGCCGTGAGCAGTTTCGGGATCGAGGGTGAACAGGGCAGGGCGGGCCAGATGAAACATGTTGGCGCCTCATGGCAGGCTGCGCGGGCGGGGTCAAAGCCGGGGCTGCACCGCCTACCGCCATTATTCCGGGTTGATTTCCTCAGCGGAACAGCCCATTTGCCAATCAGATCAATTTAATCCGATTAGGAACCAATGCGCCTTTCCAGCCTTGCCGATTATGCCGTTGTGCTGATGAGCGCGGCCGCGCGCCATTGCGGCGTGAGCGGGCGGCTGAACGCGACGCTGATCGCTGAGGAAACGGGCATTCCGCTGCCAACGGTGCAAAAACTCGTCAGCCGATTGTCATCGGCTGGTTTGATTGAGAGTGCGCGCGGCACCGGCGGCGGCTTTCGCCTGTCGCGTCCGGCGGCGGCGATTTCACTCGCGGATATTATCGAGGCGATTGAAGGCCCGATCATGCTGACGGCGTGCGTCGATGAGGCGCGGCATGATTGCGCGATTGAAGAGGGTTGCCGCGTCAAACCGCACTGGCCGCAGGTCAATGGCGCGGTGCGCGGGGCGCTCGCAGGAGTGAGTTTGGCGAGCCTTTCGACACCGTCGCGAGTCTTGGCCAATGCTGAAATTGGGAATGTGAACTGATGGCCACCAAGAATGCTGACGCGATTGCTGCTGCGAACAAAAGCTACGAATGGGGTTTCCATTCGGACATTGAACAGGAATTCGCGCCCAAGGGTCTGAGTGAAGACACCGTCCGCTTTATCTCCGCCAAAAAGGGCGAGCCTGATTGGATGCTCGAATCGCGGTTGAAGGCGTTTCGGCATTGGTTGACGATGGAGTCGCCCGATTGGGCCAAGCTGCAGCTTGACCCGATCGATTATCAGGATGCCTATTATTACGCGGAGCCCAAGGCGAAGCCCAAGCTTGGGTCGCTTGACGAGGTCGATCCCGAAATCCTGCGCGTTTACGAAAAGCTGGGCATCCCGATTGCCGAGCAGAAATTGCTTGCGGGTGTCGAGGGCGGAGAAGAGGGCGGGCTGCCTGCGCGGCGGATCGCGGTTGATGCGGTTTTTGACAGCGTCTCGGTGGCGACAACCTTTCGCAAGGAATTGGAAGCGGCAGGCGTTATTTTCCGGTCGATCTCGGAGGCGATCAAGGAATATCCCGATTTGGTGAAGAAGTGGCTGGGAAAGGTCGTGCCAATGCACGACAACTACTTTGCCGCCCTCAACTGCGCGGTGTTTAGCGACGGGACGTTTGTTTACATTCCCGAAGGTGTGCGCTGCCCGATGGAGCTTTCCACCTATTTCCGCATCAATGCGGAGAATACCGGGCAGTTTGAACGGACGCTGATCATCGCCGACAAGGGCGCTTATGTCAGCTATCTCGAAGGCTGCACCGCGCCGATGCGCGACGAAAACCAGCTGCATGCGGCGGTGGTTGAACTCGTCACGATGGACGATGCCGAGATCAAATATTCGACCGTGCAGAACTGGTATCCCGGTGACGAGAACGGCAAGGGCGGCATCTATAATTTTGTCACCAAGCGCGCGCTGTGTCAGGGCAAGAACAGCAAGGTCAGCTGGACGCAGGTGGAAACCGGCAGCGCGATCACGTGGAAATACCCGTCCTGCGTGCTTGCGGG
>JBBQAU010000034.1:0-15745 GCA_038316685.1 Sphingomonadales bacterium | reverse complement strand
TCCGTTTTTATGGAACCCCGATGACCCTGAGCGATTTATGACCTTGAAGAAAGGCAATTGTTATGTGGAGTTTCAACAAATCGCGGCAACTCGTCTTGGTGTCAGCGCACGTCAAAACGACCGAGGAAGAAGGTATCGGTTATCGCGCCGTCTCAGCTGAATCCGGATCGCGCTTGCCATCGCAAATTGGCGGCCACCCTGGCAGCCACGCACTGCAGCGCGCGCTTCGGCAGCTGCATCAGGATATTATCGACGATCCGTTGCCAGAGAGCTTTTTGACACTCGTGGCGCGGATCGACGCGAAGTCCGGCAAATGGCACTGACCATGGCGGCAGTGCAACCTCAGATCGGACAGGCATCAACAAAGGCGGACGACGAAGTTTTCCGTAAAGAACTCGTCGCGATGATCCCATCTCTCCGTTCATTCGCACGCGGGCTTTGTGGATCTCGCGAGATGGCCGATGACATGGCTCAGGATACAATGATGCGCGCCTGGGCTGCCCGCGACAGCTATCTCAACGGAACAAATTTTCGTGCCTGGCTCTACCGGATACTGCGCAACAATTATTATTCGGCATACCGAAAGAATTCGCGGATGGTGGCTTGGGATCCCGAAGTGGGGGAACGCTTGCTGGTCACGAGCGCGAGCCAGGAATGGGGCCTGCATCTTGCGGACGTAAAAGCAGGATTAGCGAAGCTTCCGCTGGAGCAGCGTGAGGTATTGATAATGGTGACTGCCGGCGACATGTCCTACGAGGAAGCAGCCGAAGTCGTCGGCTGTGCCGTTGGAACCGTCAAAAGCCGCGTATCTCGCGGTCGTGCGGCGCTTCTTTCGTTTATCGAAGGAACGAGCGACGCTGCGAGAAAGTCCAAGGGCTGAGTGGCCGGGCCAGCTTATCAAACGATGGTGGGCAATGTCGGAGGGATAGATTTTGGCGGTGCCTCGCGACTGACACTGAACCAGATATTTGTTCTGGCGATGGTGCTGGCACTGCTGCCGGTGGCGGTTACCGCGATCATTCTTTCCAACGCCGCGCGGCAATATGCAGAGCAGCTGATCAGCAGGCGGTTATCAGCGAGCGCGATGACCACCGCCTATTCGCAGCGCGCCACTTTCGCTCTGGCGAAACGCATGCTGGTTAGTTATGCGCGCAATCCCGCAGTCCGCCGGGGGGGCATTGAATGCGGGGCGGCGCTGCGACGCGGTCTGACGATCAAGACAGGTCTGATGAATTTTGCGCGCGTCAGCCCCGATGGCATGGTAAAATGTTCAGCGCTGCCGTTCGACAAAGGCATGTCACTCGCGGGCGAACCATATTGGCGCGACGCAAAGTCGACGGGCCGTTATACTTTGAGTGTGCTCACGATCGGCCTGATCTCGCGTCGCCCCGTCTTCCTGGCGGTGATGCCGCTACGAGGCGCGGATGGGTCGTTCGATGGAACGGTGTCTGCAGCGATTGACGCTTCATGGCTCGAAACGGCGCTGGCAAAGGAAAAGCTGTCGAAAGAGGCAATGGTGTGGATCGTTGATCGACAGGGCCAACCCCTGCTGTCGAGTGGACGCGCAGATATTCCAGTGATCGATCTTGCAGCCTCGGTGAACGGTCTTGCGACGCTGCGCCTGCCGGATGGCACTGAGTGGATTTACGCGCGCCACCCGCTGTATCGGGATCAACTGTCTGTGGTTTATGCCGAGCCAAAGGCACCGCTTTTTGCCCCCGTTTGGGAACATTTTGGCCTCAGCCTGCTGCTTCCCGTGCTGGCACTTGCGCTCACCATCATCGCGCTGATGTCGTCAATGCACCTCTTTCTGGGGCGCTGGATGACGCGACTCAAGGACTATACAGCAAGGCTCGCGAGCGGAGATTACCATGACGACCGCAAAACCTTCAGCGACGCGCCAAGAGAGATCGCCGGGCTCGCAGACGATCTCTCGAGCATGGCGACCGTAATCGCAGCGCGCGAAAAGGAAAATCGCGCAATGATGCGTGAAGTTAATCATCGCGTGAAGAATAATCTGCAAATGGTCGTTAGCCTGCTTGAACTGGAGGCGAGCCAAGTCAGCCATACCGGATCACGACACACGCTTGACCAGACGCGGATGCGCGTCTCAGCAATCGCCCACATCCACCGGCTGCTTTACGAATTCGATGGCGGAAGCGAGGGCGGGCTGGTCGATATGGACCGTCTGATCATCGATTTATGCGAGCAAATTTGCGCCTCCTTTTTTCGTGCAGAGTTTACGGTTCATTGCCATTCCGACGCGGGCACTGTGCCGCTCGATACAGCGATGCCGCTGACGCTACTGATCGTTGAAGCTATATCGGAGATTTATCGGCTCATGACTGACGCACAAATCGCAGGTGACGTCGCGGTTCGCCTTGAACGCCGCCAGGAACACGCCGTGCTGACGATTGCCAACGACGCTCTCGTGTCTCCCGAGGTTGAGGCAGATACAATCGCCCGGCATTTGATGCTTGGCTATGCTGCGCAAGTCCATGGACAGCTGACGATCAAGGCGACTTCTTTGGGAGGCATGATGGTGCTGCGCTTCCCGTCAGCCATGCTCGAAATGCGCTGAACGCCGCAAAGCTCTGATGCAGATGCTTGACGAATCCTGGCGCAAAGGAACCCGCCCCAAGGTCATGCGTTTATAGGTCTTCTTCCGTCTTTGGAGATTGTTTCACATGGCTGACAATGTTGTTTCAAACGAAAACCTGAGGACTCGGTTTTGGGAAGCCGTCCAGGGTCGTGTTTTCGCCTTTGTCGGTCTTGACGACAATCCGGACAGCGAAGCGCCAATGACGCTGGTACCAGATCAGCCGAATGAGCAATCAATTTGGATTTTTACCAGAAAACAGAATGGCATTGCGCAAGGCGGGCCGGCATCAGGTCGGTTCATGACGGCCGACCAGAAGTTTTTCGCCCTTATTTTCGGCGAATTGATTCCGGAGGCGGACGAGCAACTGATTGATCGACTGTGGAGCCCGCAAATCGCCGCCTGGTATAAGGAAGGACGCGCTGATCCGGACCTTTGCGTAATGCGCTTTGACCTGTCCGATCTTGAGATCTGGCTGGCCGATATGTCGATTTGGGAAAAGCTGAAATTGATTGTCGGTGCAGACATCAGCAAGAAGGTCGAAGGCCAGCATGGCATTTTGGCAGTAGAATAATTGATGGACGCCCTAATCTCTGTGGCAGCATGGCTCGCCCCGCTGGCGACCATTATAGCCGCCCTGATGACCGCCGCGAATTTAGGCTCGCGGGTAACGGGTTGGGGATTTGTCGTCTTCTCCGTCGCATCATTTTCGTGGATGATTGTTGCGGCACAGGAAGGACAAAGCAGTTTGCTGGGCACCCAAATTTTCCTCACCATTGTCAACATTGTTGGTGCGTGGCGCTGGTTGGGGCGGAGGGCGAAACTTGATGACGGTGGCAAGGCCGCAGCGGAGCGCAGCGCGGAGGCATTGGCACCCTCACTATTTTCAATCTCGTCCGTCATCGGATCGACGGTGAAAGGCTCAAACAAAGCGTCGCTCGGTCAATGCGTGGATGCAATGGCGGCGTGCGATACGACTCGCATTACGTATCTGGTGCTCAGCGAGGGCGGCATAGGCGGGCTTGGCGAGCGATTGCACGCAATCGATCCCAAATTAATCCACTTCACTCCGGATGGCGCACAGGTAAACCTGACCCCGGAGCAATTGGCCAGGCTTCCTATTCTGCCGCCAGAAAATTGGCCCGCGACCCTTCAGGCGGCGTAGGTCAAGCAAAGCCCTGATCGGTCTGTTGATTGCGGTGAGCCGTGGGACAGATTTGGGCAGTTGGCCGCCGTTCGCCGATCTAGCAAAACTACGCATCCGGGTGTCGCAGCTGCGGGACCGGCTGTCGGAGCATCGGCCGATAATTCACGGTCTGCTGCGAGCCGATTTTGAACCGCTTGCCGATCCGCCCGAGCGGACGCATTTCCGTAACGTCGAAAAGCATTTTGACCGGGTGATTCTATCGACCGCGCGCGCGAAACCATCACTGGCAGTTTTAAGCTTTATGCCACCCGCACCGCGCAGGAAACCAATCAGTTTGTCCGGGCGCTAACGCTTGTGACAGTCATGATCGGAATCGTCGGTGCCATTGCAGGCGTGTGCGGCATGAACTTTGATACGCCGCTATCCCACACCGGCACGAACGGGTTGTTTTTCCTAATGGCGGCAATGTTGGCATCAGGGATCGGCATTCTGGTCGTCGCCAGATTACGTAGCTGGATATGAGATAAAGGTCGCCGTCCGGTTAGAAGTGGCAGAAATGATACAACGTTAAAAATGCTGCGCTGCAATGGAACTCCCGCAGCTGATCGCCGTTCTCCGTCACGATAGCCACGCCGATCGGGCGTTTTGCATCAAGGAGTTTTTCATGAAGTTCAGGATTGTTTTGGGCCTCTCGTTGGCCAGTGTCGCCGCGTCTGTGCAGGCCCAGACCTATACTGGTGGCGTTACCGTCAACCAGAACCAGGTCGCGACCGCTCTCAACACGCAGATCGGTGTTCCCAATGCCGATCGGATTGCGCTGAATACCGCTTTTGCGGCACTTGCCCCGGTTGATCGCTCTGCGGCGTTGTTATCACTGACGCCATCGGCTTACAGCCTGTTGCCGGATGTTTCGCTCAATGCAGTCGAGACGCAGGAAACCGCAATTCTGCGCTATATGCGTGATCTTCGAGGGAATGCCGAGCGGCCCAACGGGGACCAGATCACAACGGCGCGCGCTGGTCGCGTAGGCACCTTTGCAACCGGCAATGCGCGGTTCGGCTCCTATCGATCGGCAGCTGACCGTTCTTCGGTCGCCAATGATGAATATGGGGCAATGGGTGGTATCAATTTTCGAGCATCGCCTAAGATTCTGGTTGGTGCTTACGGCGGCTACAGTGTCACTGACGCCAAATTCAACGGTGCCAATGTCTTTGCGCCGTCAAACAACAACGCTTGGTATGTCGGCGGATATGGCACCGGCGCCGTCGGGCCAGTGTATGTCGATCTTTGGGGTGGATATACCGAGCTCGATTGGACCTTGTCGCGTGCGTCCAACTTCGGGCTCGCACAGGCCCGGACATCGGGTAACATCTGGACGGGTGGCGGTGCTTTCGGCACAAGTTTTTCGGCGGGTAATTTTGAATTCGAGCCCTATGCCGCGGTGCGTTATTCCAACATCCGGATTAACGGATTCACTGAGGTCGGGACCGTCAATGCCCTTAATGTTGCGCAAACGAACGCTGAATCGCTTCGGCTGAACCTCGGCGGACGGATCGGGACCAAGTTTGAAGTCGGCAATGGAACGTTGGTTCGGCCACAATTCCGGGGTGGGTGGTATAAGGAATTTTTCCTGAACGACCCGCGTATAATCAATGCCGCTTTCGTCAATCCGGGTGCAGCCACGCCGTTTTCTTTCGTTACCACACCGCTCTCGAGCGAATATTACAATGTCGGCGCTGCATTGAATATTGCAGGCGGCGGGCCAGTGTCTTTCGTCGTCGATTACGATGTTAAGTTCGACCAAGAACGCGAATTTCACGCGCTTTCAATTGCCGCGCGACTGAAATTCTGATCTGACCTGCCTGTTTTCGAGGCAGATATTTGGAGCGATGAAGGGGTGCGATCAGCAGGTCGCGCCCCTTTTCCATGGGATTGAAACTTAATTCCATCGGCCCCGGGAACCACAGTCGTGTCAGCCACTTTACCGGTCTGCTGCCCATGACAGGGCGTTTGATGGGACGATGGCGATGACTGAGAAAGTGACCAAAGATCAGGAATTTGAAACTGCTCCGGGAAATGGTGGCGAGTTGCACCAACAGGTTCCGGCGTCCGGCCCCCATGGCGGCCACAGCCATCTGACCACCAATCATGGAATGCGCATTTCCGACAATCAGAACAGTTTGAAGGCAGGCGAACGTGGGCCGACGCTGTTGGAGGATTTTGTCCTACGCGAGAAGATCTTCCATTTTGACCATGAGCGCATCCCTGAACGCATCGTCCACGCACGCGGTTCAGGCGCGCACGGCTATTTTGAATGCACCACGGCAATCCCTGAATTGAGCATGGCATCCCTGTTCCAGCAGGAGGGAGACCGGGTTCCGGTTTTTGTCCGGTTCTCGACCGTCGCAGGCGGTGCGGGTTCAGCCGATACGCCGCGCGACGTGCGCGGTTTTGCCGTAAAGTTTTACACCGGGGAAGGAAATTGGGATCTGATTGGCAACAACATCCCCGTGTTCTTCATTCAGGACGCGATCAAGTTCCCGGACCTGATCCATGCCGTGAAGATGGAGGCGGATCGCGGCTATCCTCAAGCGGCGTCGGCACACGATACCTTCTGGGATTTCATCGGGCTGATGCCAGAATCAACTCACATGATCATGTGGGCAATGTCCGATCGGACATTACCGCGATCACTGCGAATGATCGAAGGCTTTGGTGTCCACACTTTCCGCCTCGTCAATGCAGACGGCGGGGCAATGTTTGTGAAATTCCATTGGCGCCCCAGGCTTGGCCTGCAATCGACGTGCTGGGATGAGGCGGTAAAGATCGCCGGCGCAGATTCAGATTATCATCGTCGTGATCTGTTCGAGGCAATTGATGGAGGCAACTTCCCTGAATGGGATCTCGCGATCCAGGTCTTTGACGAGGATTTCGCCGCTGCTCAGCCCTATGATGTGCTGGACAGCACAAAGTTGATCCCGGAAGAAGATGTCCCTCTCCAGGTGATCGGTCGAATGGTGCTGGACCGAAATCCCGATAATTTTTTTGCAGAAACCGAACAAGTCGCGTTTCTCCCTACAAACATCGTGCCCGGTATCGATTTTTCAAATGACCCGCTCTTGCAGGGACGGTTATTCAGCTATCTCGATACGCAAAAATCACGGTTGGGGACGACCAATTTTCACCAGATCCCGATCAATGCGCCGAAATGCCCCTTCGCCAATTTTCAACGCGACGGCATGATGCAGACGATGGTCCCTACCGCGCGGGCGAATTATGAGCCGAACAGCCTGGGTGACAACGGCGAAGCGACAGGCCCGCGCGAATGCCCGACCACCGGGTTCGACACCGAGCCGACAAATAATGAACGGAATGACCCGACCGAAAAGCTGCGTCTGCGAGCAGCCTCCTTTGCCGATCATTATAGCCAGGCGCGGATGTTCTATCGCTCGCAAACCGTCGTCGAGCAGGCCCACATGGCGTCTGCTCTTGTCTTTGAACTCTCAAAAGTAGGTATCGAAGCGGTGCGGGCGCGCATACTCGGCAATTTGCAGAACGTGGATGAGGATCTGGCCGTCCGCGTTGCCGTCGGGTTGAACATGGATTGTCCACCGGCGAATCCCGCTGCCCGGGAACCGTTTGAAATGGCGGTCTCCGATCCGCTGTCGATCATAAAACAGGGTGATCCCATGATGAAGGGCCGGAAGATTGCGGTCCTGATCGACGAAGGGTCCAACAGCGATGCCATTCATACGCTCATCACGGAAGTGACCGAGGCGGGAGGAACCGTCGCGATCATTGCGCCGAAAATTGGCGTAACCACATGTTCCGGCGACACGATCATCGCAGACCATCAACTCGCAGGCTCGCCTTCGGTGCTTTTCGATGCCGTGGCACTCGTGCTGTCCGCAAAGGCTGCGGCCAAGCTCTGCGCAGATAGCGCCGCAATTGGGTTCGTTATGGACGCCTTCAGCCACGTAAAGACGATTGGTCATGATGAGGGCGCGCAGGCTTTACTCGACAAGGCCGGGGTCGTGCCCGATGCGGGTGTGGTGGCGTTGTCTGAATTTGCAGGCGTTGCGCCAAGACGACATTGGGATCGAGAGCCCAAGGTTCGAACGCTCGCCTGAGGGATGTCAGCCCCTCTGGATTGCGCGATCATCGGCGGCGGGCCAGCGGGGTTGACCGCCGTCATTTACCTGGCCCGCTACCGGCGGAGTGTGAAGGTTTTTGATGCGGGCATGAGCCGTGCGAAATGGATTCCGACTTCTCACAACCATGCTGGATTCCCTGACGGTATCGGGGGGACTGAATTGCTGTCGCGCATGCGTCGACAGGCTGTCCAATTCGGATCGCAGATTGAGAATGCTGAGATTCACTCAATTGAGGCAGTTGGCGACGGCTTCACACTGATGATTGCTGGGAAAGCTCAGCACGCTCGAACCGTGTTGATCGCCACCGGCGTGGTTAATGTTCGCCCACCGATCAGCGAGGCTATGCACGCAGCGGCGCTCGCGTCGGGCACCTTGCGTTACTGCCCGGTGTGCGATGGATATGAGGTGATTGGCAAGCGCATCGCGGTGCTGGGTGCTGATCAACACGGCGTCGACGAGGCGCGGTTTTTAAAGACTTATTCGGATGACGTGACGTTGCTAAGCTTGCTGCCGGCCAAGTGCAGTGACGCGGCGATGGCACGCTTGCAGGCTTCCGCAATCTCGCTTGAGGCGATTCCCGTGACAAGCTTTGACTTCGGCCCGAACGCTGCGGTCGTCACCCTTGCGGACGGCACCGAGCGCTCTTTTGACGTTCTTTATCCAGCGCTTGGCTCTCGCCCGAACAACAGCTTGGCCGCTACTCTCGGCGCGGAGCTCGATGATGATGGCTGTATTATCACTGACTCATACCAGCGTACGGCTCGCAGCCGCCTTTATGCAGCAGGTGATATCGTTTCCAGCCTTGATCAGATCAGCGTTGCGACGGGCCAGGCAGCGATCGCCGCGACTGCCATCCACAATGAACTCGAGAACTAGCGCCGGGCAATTTGCTCAACCGCCCGCAGGCATGAAATTCAAGCGGGCTCGCCGCTTGTGCTGCCTAACGCACACCCGCGCTATTTGACCGGGTTAACTGATCGACCAATCAATCGGCTTGAAAGTCCCGCCGTTGGAAAGTGCCGCAGAGCAGGCGGTGAGGCCGATAATTAAATCCATATGGGCAATGAACTTGATGTGGTCCCCAGCCTTGCTCAGCGGCGGCAACACTTTGATCTCGCCAGATTCACCGTCGACTGGCACATTCATGAAACAGTTGAATGCGACGGGAATGGAATCTGCTGCCACACCAAAGGGAGCAAGCGCGGCCGCAAGATTGCCGAAACAACCCGGTGGCGGCGCGTTGTCACCATAAAGAAGCCGGAACATCTCCTTTGAACACGGCGACAGAAGGAAGTCGTGCCGCCCCACTGTGTCCTCAATCAAACCGAGCATGACGTTTGACCGATTGGAATACAGCAGATCATTTGTCGTCAGATAGAGGCGACTGGCATAGTCAATTGTTCGCCCGGACGAGAGCATCTCTCCAACATCTTGCGCGCTGACGGCGAGCAAATCGGCCACCTGTCCGCCCATCGGATCGATAACGGTCAGCGTCTGCCCAGCCTGTAGCCGAAACGCAGTGCCCGATCGCGGCGCGATTCTATGTTGCATCGCGCAGCCCGGTGTAGCGAAAGGCGCACTCCCAGTTTTCGTCAACAGCGCGGCCAGAATATTGTCGCGCTTCAGAGGTTTCGCCGTGTCGCGCCAGCATGGGATTGATTGATCCCGATAATTTCAGATCACGCTCGATGATCGTAGAATGCATCTTTTCATAACGACCCTCGGCACGAAGCTGATCAAATTGCGCGCGCGTGTTGAAGATGAGCGTTGGCGTAGCAAAGCGTCTTGCCTGCCGCGACGCGTGAGGGTGCAGCCCAACGACAAAAAAAGCCTCCCCCGCATAGCTTAACGCGAAATGGGGGTCGGAAGGGTCGGGGTTGGCCTGTCGGCTATAGGGCTGGCCAAGCCATCTGTCCTTGTCGCTCATCGACTGCAATCGATGCCACATATGCTCCTCAAATTGCTCTTCATCTAATGTGTGGGGCCCTTCAAAGATGACGGCAAAGCTTTGAAATAGTCGAGGGTCCTGCTGAACTTCTCCCACGAATTCCATCAGCGCGTGATGAATGGCCAGATCATCCCAGGCACTGGTGATCGACCGAGCCATGACAGGCACGATCCGCCCTTTGGCAAGCGCCGCCTTCGCGCCGACACAGGGGAATTGCGCATCCGTGATGAACTGGCGGAGCTGCGCTGCAAGCGGGTGATCAGTATGAGTGCAGGACACTAAAAGGCTTTCGATGGTATCGGGGTTGGGGCGAACTGGCGACAAGCCGCATGGTTCCATGCTCCGCCGCTAGCTTGATGCCAGCCCAGCCAGTGAAGCAGTGTCCGCCAAAAAAATGAGCAAGCCGCGCTCAATACGACTGAGATAGCGGGTTCCACGAGGTAGCTTTGTTGGCCCGAATGAACCGCTATCGATTGCGTCGATGAGTGCTGGATGCACATAGCTTTTGCGTGCGATCGCTGGTGTATTACCAAGTTTCTCTGATACCGGTGCCAGCATCGCCTTCATTGACCGTTTTCCATCTGTGGTAACCAGATATTCAAAAGCGAGGACGCTGGCGGTCCATGTGCGAAAATGCTTGGCGGTGAATTCACCAGCGTTGGTCCGGATATAGTCATTCACATCGCAGGATGAGATTGGTTGGGGGACGCCATCGGCATTGAGAAACTGGAACAGCGCCTGACCCGGAAGGTCCTGGCAGGAACGAATAAGCCGGGCCAGCCGCGCATCGGCAATGCTGATTGTCTGAGCCTTGCCCGATTTTCCGACATAGTGCAGCATCACGCGCGGTCCCCGAACTGTGGCATGGCGGTGACGTAATGTCGTGGCGCCAAAGCTGTGATTTGTCTTGGCATAGGCAGCATTGCCAACGCGGACGCTGCCTAGATCGAGCAGCCGGACCACTGCCGCGATAACGCGTTCATGCGACAAATCGCGGCGGCTGAGATCGCGCTTGATCTGCGCCCTGAGTTTGGGAAGGGCGGAGCCAAATGCGATACAAGTTTCATATTTTATCGCATTGCGCGCAGCAACGAAGTCCGGATGATAGCGATATTGTTTGCGGCCCTTATTGTCGAAACCTGTCGCCTGGATATGGGCGCGCGGGTCTTTTGCGAACCAGGCCTCTTGATAAGCAGGCGGAAGCCCGATCGCTTTTAATCGCGCAACAATGCCGGGCGCGCGGACCATTTTGCCATTCTGCGTAAAATAGTGCCAGCCTTTTCCGGCCCGCCGCCTTGTATAGCCGGGGGCGTCCGCATCGACATAATGCAGCGTGGTGACGGTCGCACTGTCCATTGCACGGTGTGAACAGACGGTCGGGAATTTGGTTCCAAACGCACCGGGCGTGCGTCGAGTGAAACCGCCGCACAGGCTAGCCACAGATTTTTCACACCGTTGGGAACGCGGTGGCACGACGTGCGTTGTGTGCCCAGATCAAATCCACTGCCTCAACAGGAGACTGTATGTCGATCATTGACAAAGTTGTTGCTGCCCTGACGCCGCCAGAAAGCGAAGAGGCCCGCGTAGACGCACGCTCGCAGGCCCTGTCGATTGCACAGCCCGGTGACTGGCTCTCCCAAATTCTCCGTCATCACCAGCAAATCGAACATTTGTTCACAGCCGTAATTTCCGCCGACGATGCGACAACGCGTACTGCCGCTCAAAAGCAGCTGGCTGAATTGTTGACCGCCCATTCAATCGCAGAAGAGGCCGTGATCTATCCCGCGATGGCCGCAGAGCATCAAATTGGCCATGCCGGATTGGCTTATCAGGAGCAGTCTGCAGCGAAGATGGAAATGGGGCTGCTCGAGAAGCTTGACCCGATGAGCGAGGATTATCTTGATAAGATTCGTCATATCCAAGGTGCGGTGACGCATCATATTTATTCCGAAGAAGGCACCTGGTTTCTGGATCTCGCGCGATCAGCACCTGCCCAGGACCAGCAAGTGATGGGTGACCGCTACGCCGCCGAATTTGCCCGATACAAGGGTCAATCCGCCACACTTCATGACTCATTGGCCTATTGATCGACTCCTCAAGCGCGAGAGATAGCCATGGTAGATAACGCTCCACCAGCAGGCCACCGCGACAATGATGCTGCGGTCGAAGAAGTTAAGACGGAAATAGTAGGTGCGATTGGCAGCGCCATCAGTTCAACGGCGGTGACGATCGCGCGGCCTGCACACGAGCTTTATCGATATTGGCGCAACTTCGGTAATCTTGCGTCATTCATGGAAAATGTCGAGCGTATCGACGTGCTTGACCAGAACCGCTCTCACTGGGTCGTCAAGGCACCGGCAGGGCAAAGCGTGGAGTGGACTGCACGCGTTACCGAGGAGGTCGAGGGCCAGTTTATTTCCTGGGCGTCTGAACCTGATGCAGATGTTGCCAATAGCGGTAAGGTGGAATTTTGCGAGGCTGGCGCTCGCGGCACGGTCGTCACTGCAACGCTCGTCTACGATCCGCCGGCTGGGGCCATCGGCAAGTTGGTTGCCAAGTTGTTCCAGCGGGAGCCCGCGATCCAGGCCCGCCGAGATCTTCGTCGCTTTAAACAACTTATGGAAACAGGCGAAATCGCCGTAGCCGCGCGGACACTCGCAATGTGCGACAAGGAAAGGAATTAATCCGATGCGCGCGTTAACCTGGCACGGCAGGCACGATGTCCGGATGGACACGGTCGATGACCCTGAGATTGTCAATCCACGCGACGCGATCATCAAGGTGACATCGACGGCGATCTGCGGCTCGGATTTGCATCTGTATGATGGCTATATCCCAACGATGCAGTCCGGCGACATTCTCGGCCATGAATTTATGGGCGAAGTGGTGGATGTAGGGCCAAAATCCACGCTGAAAAAGGGCCAGCGCGTTGTCGTTCCTTTCACCATCGCCTGCGGTGCCTGTTATCATTGCGGCAAGCATCAGTATTCGGCGTGTGACAACGGTCTGCCCGCGGACAACCAGGACATTGCTCAGACGCTCTATGGAATGCCGATGTCGGGGCTATATGGTTATAGCCACATGACAGGTGGGTATGCGGGCGGTCAGGCAGAGTATGTTCGGGTGCCATTTAGCGATATTGGACCGATTGTCGTCCCCGATGGACTGGATGACGATGAGGTCCTGTTCTTGTCGGATGTGCTGCCGACGGGTTGGCAGGCCGCCGAATATGCAGACATTGAACCCGGTGACACCGTTGCCGTTTGGGGATGCGGGCCGGTTGGCCTGTTCGCCGTCCAGTCCGCGTTTCTGATGGGTGCCGAACGCGTAATCGCCATTGATCATTTCCCCGGGCGACTGGAGCTTGCCAAAAAATTCGGCGCTGAGACGATCAATTTTGAGGAAAGCGACGTTTACCATTCGTTGATGCTGATGACCGGCGGAATCGGCCCGGACGCCGTTATTGATGCGGTGGGCCTTGAGGCACATGGCCTGTCGTTCGATAATATTGTCGATCAGATCAAGAAATCGACCTTTTTAGGGACGGATCGGACGCACTCGATCCGACAGGCAATCTTCGCGTGCCGGAAGGGCGGTCGGGTGTCGATGCCCGCGGTTTATGGCGGCTATGTCGATAAGTTCCCGCTCGGAGCCTTTATGGAAAAAGGCCTGACGATGAAGAGCGGACAAACGCATGTTCAGCATTACTTGCCTGCGCTGCTTGCCGCGATCATCGAAGGAAAGATCGATACCACCTTCCTTATCAGCCACCGGCTGCCGCTCGAGCAGGCACCGCAAGGCTATAAGATGTTTCATGATAATCAAAACGAGGTCACCAAGGTTGTGCTGAAACCCGGCATGGTCGCGGCAACATGAGGAATGACGGCAATGGCTAACAAATTCGCGATCGTGACGGGTGCATCAACCGGAATCGGCTTTGAGCTGGCCAGAATTGCTGCGGAAGAAGGCTATGATTTGTTGGTCGTTGCTAATGAAGCGCTGATCAATACTAGCGCACGTGATTTCGAAACCCACGGTGTGTCAGTGGCGGCGATCGAAGCTGATCTTGAAAGCTTCGACGGCGTTGACCAATTGCTGGCGGCCGCCGCTGGCCGACCGATCGACGTGCTGTGCGCCAATGCCGGTACGGGCATTGGAGGGGCGTTTCTGGACGTGGATGCCACGCAGTGGCGTCATTGTGTTGACACCAACATTACCGGCACAATCTATCTGCTTCATCGAGTGTTGCCGCAGATGATCGCGCGCGGTGATGGGCGCGTGCTCGTTACGGGGTCGATCGCCGGTTATGTGCCGGGCGCTTTCAACGCTGTCTATAACGCGAGCAAGGCGTTCATCGACAATTTTACAGATGCGCTCCGAAATGAAATCAAGGATGCGAAGGCTGTAACGCTTACCACGCTTATGCCGGGTGCCACCGAAACCCCATTTTTTGCACGCGCAGGCATGGAAAACACCGCAGTCGGGCAGTCGGAAAAGGCCGATCCCGGCAAAGTCGCTCGGGACGGTTGGGACGCGATGATGAAGGGGCAAGACCGCATCGTTTCAGGCTGGTTCAACAAGTTGCAGATGGCGGCGACAGGCGTTGTACCGCCGTCCATTCTTGCAGAGGCTCATCGCCTGATCGCTGAGCCGGCTTCAGGTGACTGATTTTCGAATATGGTCTCGACGACGGTCATCCGCGATGGTGATGACTGTTGAGATTTGGAATGTTTGAAACACTGCAACATTTCTTTGCGATGCGCGGGTTGCCGCCGCACGGATATTGTTTGCTGTGGGATCCGACGCTGCTCTGGACTCACGTGGCGTCCGACGCGTTGATCGGCCTGTCTTATTTCTCAATTCCCATCGTCCTTGCGACGTTTCTTAAGCGCCGCCGTGACGTGCAGTTCAGCTGGGCAGTGTGGATGTTTGCGGCCTTCATCACGGCCTGCGGCACAACGCATTTTCTATCAATTCTGGTTTTGTGGGTGCCCGCATATGGGATTGAGGCACTCGTGAAATTGTTGACAGCCATAGTCTCAGTCATGACTGCGGTGGCACTGTGGTTCTTATTGCCCAAGGCCATCGCATTACCGTCACCCGCACAACTGCAGGTCGTCAATGCCGAATTGCTTCAGACCGTTTCTCAGCGCGATGTGGCGTTGGCAGCGTTGCAGCGCGAAAGCGAAGAACGGCGCACCGCAGAGGCCATGCTTCGGCAAGCGCAAAAGATGGAGGCCGTTGGTAACCTGACAGGTGGGATCGCGCATGATTTCAACAATCTGCTGACGATTGTCATCGCAAATCTTGATCGCGCCAAGCGTCTCGCCGCGAGCGATGCATCCATGAGCCAATTGCTTGACCATGCATCGGTGGGCGCTGAGCGCGCGGCGCAGCTCATCGAGCAATTGCTGGCCTTCTCGCGCAAACAGCCGCTGCAACCTGGCGCGCACAACCCCAACGACATTATCGCTGAGCTGAGTGGTCTGCTCCAGCGGACTATCGGGAGCCAAATCAATCTGAAGCTTGCCCTGGAAAAAGAGGTCTCCGATATCGAGGTTGACCGGAACCAGACTGAAAACGCAATTCTTAATCTGGTCATCAATGCGCGCGACGCCATGCCCGACGGGGGCGAGTTGACGATCGCTACCCGCCGGAATGCTCAGTTCGTCACCATCAGCGTCACCGACACCGGCACAGGCATGTCGCCGGAGGTACTTGAACAGGCGTTTGAGCCTTATTACACTACTAAGGGTATTGGCAAAGGGTCGGGTCTGGGGTTGAGCCAGGTTTATGGATTTACAACACAGTCTGGCGGAAATACGGTGATTGAAAGCAAAGTCGAAGTTGGAACTACCGTAAGCATGATGTTACCGATCGCTCGAACAAATCCGCCT
>JBBQAU010000033.1:0-16165 GCA_038316685.1 Sphingomonadales bacterium | reverse complement strand
CCTCAAATCGGTCACCAAACCGGTCAAGTGAGGCCTGGATACGCTCAATATTGCACAAATCCGACCCGATGCCGATAATCACCGCGCCGCGTCCATCGCCGCCCGCATCCGTCGGACGCTCTCGCCAAGCCCGAAAAAGATCGAATCGGCGATCAGGCTGTGACCGATATTCAGTTCGCGCAGCTGGGCGATCGCAGCAATCGGTGCAACATTGTCGAGCGTCAAACCATGTCCGGCATGCACCTCAACCCCGTTTTTGGCGGCCAGCGCGGCGGCATCTGCCAATCGGCGCAGCTCTTGCGCCTGCGCTTCCCCATCCAACTCAGCATATAAGCCGACATGTAGCTCTATTACGGGCACGTTCAGCCTCAGCGCGGCATCGACTTGGCGGGCGGTGGGTTCGATAAACAGCGATACGCGGATATCGGCAGCCTTCAGATCCCGCACCATCGGGGCCAAATGATTATGCATGCCGGCCGCATCAAGCCCACCCTCAGTCGTGCGCTCCTCACGCTTTTCCGGGACGATGCACACCGCATGCGGGCGGTGCCGCAGCGCGATTTCCAACATCTCATCGGTTGCCGCCATTTCGAGATTGAGCGGGATTGTCAGCTCTGCCATCAGCCGGGCGATATCAGCATCGGTGATGTGCCGCCGATCCTCGCGCAGATGTGCGGTAATCCCATCCGCGCCCGCTTCCGCTGCGACAAGAGCGGCCTGGACCGGATCGGGATAGGCAACCCCGCGTGCGTTACGGACGGTCGCGACATGATCGATATTAACGCCCAGGCGAAGTTTAGCATTCATTCCGGCACTCCCTCCGCGCAGGCGGCTGCGCTGAGTAAATCATAGCTGAATCCCTTGCCCTGCCAAACCTCGCCAAAAGCATAGCTTGCGCGATTGACGAAAATGATCGCGACGACATCTGCATCGGGCAGGATGAAGTTACGCACTTCGATTCCGCCGATCGCACCGCGCCGCTCGACGATCCGTACGGGCTTGGTGCAGCTTTTCAACGATGCTGAAAAAACCCATTGGCCAAGCGCAATCGACCCGAGCTTGGGTTGTCCATCCCACATCTGGGCTCGCGCCGTATCGGGCAACAGCTTGCCGGTCATCAGTGCGCGATCAAATTTCCAAAGATCTTCAACGCTACCGAACAGCCCCGCCGACGCGCCAAAGGCGGTCAAATCATAACCGGTCTCGGGCTTGCCATCGACCGTGCCAGCGATAATCTGCCGCGATGTCGGATACGCCCCCAGTGTTTTCATCCCGAGCGGCTTGGCGATCCGCGATTGCACCAGCGCCTGCCAGCTTTTACCCGTCACCGCCTGAAGCAGCGCGCCTGCGACGATATAATCGCAGTTATTATATTCCCAATTGCCCCCCGGCACGCCCTTTACCGGCCCCGCGCAATATCCCGTCAACGCATCGCGGCTGCCCGTGTAACCGGGCGCATCATAGGCGGGCACGGACTCAGGTGTCGCGGCGGTATCATCAGGATTGGGCAGGCCGGATTGGTGGCGCAGCAGCTGGCGCACTGTCACCAAACCCGCATTGGTGCTTTTGAAGCCCGGCAGATACCGCGCCACCGGCTGATCGAGATCGACCCGCCCGGCCACTACTTCCTGCAGCACCAGCGTTGCGATCATCTGTTTGGTGACGGATGCCCAGCGCCAGACATTTGGTCTGCTCTGGGTGCGCGCCTTATTGCTCGACTGGAAGACGATTCGATCGCCCTTGCTGACAAGCGTATCTCCCGCCCCGTCAAACCCAGTTTCGACGATTTGGCGAATGGCCACCGCATCGGTGATTGGTTTTGCGGCGGTCTGGGCAGCGGCGGGAACCACGGCCAAGATTGTGACAATGGCTGTCGTGATGGCTTTCATGCCGCCAGCCCCCGGCTGCCAGGTTTCACCGCCGGGATCGCTGCCAGTTCGGGCGGTAGCGCGTCAGCAGGATAGGCGGGGATATCGAGCGTGCACAGCGACACCAATGGCACGCCAATATCGGCGCGGCCATTTGATCGGTCGATGAGGCAGGCGGCACCCAGCAATTCGCCGGGATGCTGGCGGATTGCGGCGATGCATTCGCGCGATGACAGGCCGGTGGTCACGAGATCCTCGACCATCACCACGCGCGCGCCGGGCGGGATTTTGAAGTTACGGCGCAACTGGAATTCGCCGCCTTCGCGCTCAACAAATATTGCGGTGCAGCCAAGCGCGCGGGCGGTTTCGTAACCGGGAATGATCCCTCCCATGGCTGGCGACACGATGATGTCGACCTGCCCAAATTGGGCGGTGATGCGCTCAGCCAGCGCGGCGCACAGCCGTGCCGTGCGCACCGGATCTTGAAACACGCGCATCTTTTGCAGAAACACTGGCGACCGCAGACCCGACGAGAGGATAAAATGCCCCTCAAGCAGCGCGTTCGCGTCACGAAACTCGGCGATCACTTCGTCATCGGTCATCGTTGCATTGGCCCTATTGCTGTATTGGCGCGAGGTAAGGATGTGTGCGAATGAGTGCAACGTAGGACATAAAAAACTATGCAATATGCTTGAGGCATCGAAGCCGCATGCGTATAGGCCCTCGCAAACAGGGTGTCTGGATGCTCGAGATGCCGCAATGACAGGCATCATCTGAACAGGTGATAACGGATAATGAAGACGTCTGGTTTCAAATCGATCATGCTAACGCTCGGGCTGATGCTCGGGGTCGGCATGGCTGTGGCGCAAACGCCATCGGCCCCACCGCCAGCGGGGGTCACGGTTGCGCCAGTCCAGGCAACGACTGCACCTGCGACGGATACGCCGGCAACCGCCGCTGCTGATCCAATGCTTGTTTTAGACGGCGGTCCGATGATCCTGCCCAAGGCCGGGATTGGCCAGCCGGTTAATGAAACTATCGGTGTCCAGACGCAGGTAACGCCGACCGGCAGACGCGCGGCGTGGCTGCACGATGCCATTCTCGTGCCGGTCATTACAGCGATTTCGGTTTTCGTGCTGTTGCTGCTAATGTGGGTAATGTTCCGCTATCGGCGTGCGGCCAATCCGATTGCATCAAAAACCTCGCATAATACGACCATCGAAATCATCTGGACGCTCGCGCCGGTCGTTATTCTGGTGCTGATCGCGGTGCCGTCGATTGGCTTGTTGCAGGCGCAGTTCAAGCCGGCACCTGCCAATGCCATCACATTAAAGGCGATCGGCAATCAATGGTATTGGACCTACCAATATCCTGACAATGGCGGGTTTGAGATCACCTCAAACATGCTGAAGGAAAAGGGCGCAACCGGCGCTGGCGAACGTGCCCGCACCGATGCTGATGGCCCGGAATTGCTCGCCACTGATAACCGGATCGTCTTGCCGGTCGGTGTGCCGATCAAATTGCTGACGACATCGAATGACGTGATCCATGCATGGGCGATGCCCGCGTTTTGGATCAAGCTTGATGCGATCCCCGGCAAGATCAACGAAACCAGCTTCACCATCGAAAAGCCCGGCGTCTATTTCGGCCAATGTTCGGAACTATGTGGCGCGCGTCATGGTTATATGCCGATTACGGTTGCGGCGGTTGAACCCGCCGTTTTTGCCAAATGGATTGCTGCCAAGGGTGGTACGATGAAGGGGGCTGCACCTGCCGCTGCCCCTGCCGCCGCCCCCGTCACGAACACTGCAGCGGATATGGTGGCCCCTGCCGCCGCCGCTGCCCCAGCGGATAAGTAAATCATGACCGATACCGCCCTCAACCCATCTGCCTTCCAGGCCCATGCCGAAGATGCACATCATCATGATGATGTGGATCATAAACCCGGTTTTTTCGCGCGTTGGTTCATGTCGACCAACCACAAGGATATTGGCACACTCTATCTGATCTTTGCGATTGTTGCGGGGATTATCGGTGGCGCAATTTCGGGTATGATGCGGGCAGAACTTGCGCGTCCCGGCATTCAGTATCTCGGCTATTGGGCAACCTTCCTGCCCGGTGGCGAACAAGGTCTCGATCACTCGCTCCATTTGTGGAACGTGCTGATCACCGCGCACGGCCTCATCATGGTCTTCTTCATGGTCATGCCCGCGATGATCGGCGGCTTTGGTAACTGGTTCGTGCCGATCATGATTGGCGCGCCGGACATGGCTTTCCCGCGGATGAACAACATTTCGTTCTGGCTGCTGATCCCCAGCTTCACGCTGTTGCTCGCCTCGCCCTTTTTTGGTGGCGCTGGCACGGGCTGGACGGTCTATGCGCCGCTCTCCACTTATGGCAGCCCGGGGCCTGCGGTCGACATGGCGATCCTGTCGCTGCATCTGGCGGGTGCAAGCTCGATCCTGGGTGCGATCAACTTTATCACCACGATTTTCAACATGCGCGCGCCCGGCATGACGCTGCACAAGATGCCGCTATTTGTCTGGTCAGTGCTCGTCACCGCCTTTTTGCTGTTGCTCGCACTGCCAGTGCTCGCGGCTGCAATCACGATGCTGCTGACCGATCGTAATTTTGGCACGACGTTCTTCGATCCGGCTGGCGGCGGCGATCCGGTGCTTTACCAGCATCTCTTTTGGTTCTTCGGTCACCCTGAAGTTTATATCATGATTCTGCCCGGTTTCGGCATTGTCAGCCAGATCATATCAACCTTTTCGAAAAAGCCGATCTTTGGTTATCTTGGCATGGCTTATGCGATGGTCGCGATTGGCGTGGTCGGGTTCGTCGTCTGGGCACACCACATGTTCACAACGGGCATGTCGGTTAATGTAAAAATGTATTTCACCGCCGCTACGATGGTGATCGCGGTTCCGACTGGCATCAAGATTTTCTCGTGGATCGCAACAATGTGGGGCGGATCGCTGTCGTTCAAAACACCGATGATGTGGTCGATTGGCTTTATCTTCATGTTCACCGTTGGTGGCGTGACCGGCGTCGTTCTCGCCAATGGCGGCATCGATGATTATATGCAGGACACCTATTACGTCGTGGCGCATTTCCATTATGTGTTGTCGCTGGGCGCTGTGTTCTCGCTGTTTGCAGGCTTTTATTACTGGCTGCCAAAAATGTCGGGCCGGATGTATAATGAATTTCTCGGCCAGTTGCATTTCTGGGTGTTCTTTATCGGGGTTAACGTCTTGTTCTTCCCGATGCATTTCCTCGGTCTCCAGGGCATGCCGCGCCGGATTCCCGATTATACCGGTCAGTATGAGAGCTATAATTATGTGGCGACGATTGGGTATATGATCATGGCGGCGTCGATGATCGTCTTTTTCATCAACCTGTTCATGACGCTGCTGGGTGGGAAAAAGGCAGGCGATAATCCTTGGGGTGAGGGGGCGACAACGCTCGAATGGACGCTCTCGAGCCCGCCGCCTTTTCACCAGTTTGAAACGCTGCCCGTGATTGGCGACGAAAAGGGCCATTGATTGAAGGATTGGGGGGCGTGCCCGTTGGCCGACCCCCCATTGACGCCAGACCGCGTGCCAATGACGGCACGAGCGGCGGCAGGAACCGATGATGACGGCGACGATATTAGCTAGCCCTGCGCTCCCGGCCGAATGGCGGGACTTCCTCGCGTTGACCAAACCGCGGGTAATGATCCTTGTTGTCTATACAGCGATCTGCGCGATGGTTGTCGCACCCGGCACGATTGATCCCGTGATCGGTTTCACCGCCATCCTGTGCGTCACGCTCGGCGCAGGCGCTGCGGGGGCGCTCAACCAATGGTATGAGGCCGATATCGATGCGCTGATGAAGCGGACGATCAAGCGGCCGCTCCCTGCGGGACGTATGGATCGTGAGTCGGCGCTGCACTTTGGCGTCGGCCTTGGTGCATTTTCGGTGCTGATGATGGGCCTGACGGTCAATCTGATGTCGGCGGCGATCCTGGCTGGATCGATCCTGTTTTATGTCGTGATCTATACGATATGGCTCAAGCGACGAACGCCACAGAATATCGTGATTGGTGGCGCAGCGGGTGCCTTCCCGCCATTGATTGGTTGGGCGGCCGTAACGGGCGACGTGACGCTGCTGCCGGTGCTGATGTTTGCCATTATCTTCTTGTGGACGCCGCCACATTTCTGGGCGCTCGCGCTGTTTGTTGAAACCGATTACGCAAAGGCGGGCGTCCCGATGTTGCCCAATGTCGCCGGAGAGCGGGTGACGCGCCGGCAAATCGGGCTTTATACCATCGCGATGGCTGCGGTCGTGATTGCGCCTTGGCCGCTGGGGTTGGCTGGCCCGATTTATGGCGGTGTGGCAATTATCTCGACTGCCTATTTTGGCTTACTGGCGGCGCATGTCAGCTTCCGTTCGACCGCGACGGGTGTCCTGAAAGACGTGATGCGCCCCGAAAAGCGGCTGTTTGCCTATTCAATTGCTTATCTGTTCATTCTGTTCGGTGCGCTTGTCACCGACCATTTGGTATTACGCTGATGTCAAATCCGCATGAAGACGAAATCCGGGCACGCCAAAAGTCGCGGTCTATTGTGATGGGACTCATTCTGGGGGCGCTCGCCATCCTGTTCTTCGTCATCACGATAGCCAAGATCCGCGCAGGGCACGCATGAACCGCAACCAGCGGACCGCCTTGCTCGCGGGCATCGGTGTGTGTTTCATGACGGGGCTCGGTTATGCCAGCGTGCCGCTCTATCGGATGTTTTGCGAGGCAACCGGCCTGAACGGGACGACCAACCGCGCGCTTAAGGCGCCGGGCGGTATCAACGCCGTGATGCGGGTGGATTTTGATACCAACGTCAATCCCAAGTTACCCTGGACGTTCAAGCCCGAACTTCACAGCGAAACCGTCCGGATTGGCGACCGCGATATGGCGTTCTTCACCGCGACGAATAATTCAGAGCATGAGATCAGCGGCACCGCGACGTTCAACGTCATGCCAGCAATGGCGGGAAAATATTTCACAAAAATTCAGTGCTTCTGCTTCTCGCAGCAGACATTGAAACCACATGAGACGGTACGGATGCCCGTAATTTTCTTCGTCGATCCGAAGATGCTGGCCGATCCTGACGCCAAGGATATCCGCACAATCACGCTCAGCTACACATTTTACCCGGTGGATTCCGCCAAAGCGGCAAGCTAAGGCGCTCCAACGACAGTCTCCGACGGGAACAGACCATCATGGCCGGTGCCAAGAATCACGATTATCATATCCTCGCGCCAAGCTTCTGGCCGTTCCTCGGCGCGATGTCCGCGCTGGCGATGGCGTCGGGTGGGATCATGTGGATGCACAAGCATCCGCTTGGGGGGCTGGTTTTTCTGGCTGGTCTTGGCGGTGTCCTGCTGACCATGTTCTTGTGGTGGGCTGATGTGATCCGCGAGGCGCATCGCGGCGATCATACCCCCGTCGTTCAGCTGCATTTGCGTTACGGCATGATCCTGTTCATCGCGTCTGAGGTCATGTTCTTCCTGGGCTGGTTCTGGGCATTCTTTGATTTCTCGCTCTTCCCGCGTCCTGTCGAGGTTGTTGGGGGCGAGGTGACGCGGATCACGGAAACCGTGGCCAACATCGCCGGACAATGGCCGCCCAAGGGGCTTGAAGTCATCGACCCGTTCGGCTTCCCATTGCTCAACACCGTTATTCTGCTTCTGTCAGGCACAACCGTGACCTGGGCGCATCACGCCCTCATTCATGATGATCGCGAGGGCCTGAAAAAGGGCTTGTGGGTCACTGTCTTGCTCGGGCTGCTGTTCAGCGGCATCCAGGCCTATGAATATGCCGAAGCGCCGTTCCAGTTTGCGGGCCTGAACTTTGGCGCATCATTCTTCATGGCAACGGGCTTTCACGGCTTTCACGTGCTGATCGGCACGATTTTCCTGATTGTCTGCCTGGTGCGTGTCTATCAGGGCCATTTCACCGCCCGCCAGCATTTTGGCTTTGAAGCAGCGGCCTGGTATTGGCATTTCGTTGACGTCGTTTGGCTGTTTCTGTTCGTCTCGGTCTATGTCTGGGGTGGCTGGGGCGCACCGGTCCACGCAGGGTAAACGGTGACCGACAGGCATATCGCACAGGTCAATGTCGGGCGGCTGATCGCGCTACCCGGGGATTTGCGCGGAGCGCCCTTCCAGGCCGTGCCCCACCGTGTCGGCCCCGCCACCGATATGCAACCTGATCCGTGGTGCGTTGGCCGCGCCTGAACCTCTCAAATCGGGTGCGCCCGAGGTATTGGCGGTGGCGCTTCATGGCCTTTGCCCGCGTTGTGGTGCCAGGACACTTTACGCCGGAGTGACCAAATTTGCAGATCGTTGTTCGACCTGCGACCTTGATTTCGATAAGTTTAACGTCGGCGATGGGCCAGCAGCCTTCCTTACCCTCATTATCGGCGCGTTGGTGATGATTGGTGCGGTGACGCTGACGTTAACGCTTGCCCCGCCGATCTGGGTTCATCTGTTGATCTGGACGCCCCTGACTGCGATTGGCATTGTGTTCGCACTGCGTCTCTCAAAGGCGGCGCTGGTCAGCCTTGAATACCGCAATGCAGCCCGCGAGGGGCGGTTGCAGGACCCAAAACGATGAAGAAAGTCCCCGTCGTCGCCACCGCGCTCGTGCTGGTCGCTGTTGCCGCCATGATCGCGCTTGGTCTTTGGCAATTGCAACGCAAGGGCGAGAAGGAGGCCGCGCTCGCGCATTATGCCGCTAATGTCGCTTTGCCCCCCATCGCCTTTCCGCGCATCCCGGTTGATGATAGCCTGCTGTTCCGGCGCGCCTCGTTTCTTTGTCTGGAGCCAATGAACTGGCAGCGCGAGGGTGGCCGCAATGCCAAAGGTGGCGTCGGCTGGCGGCAGATCGCGCAGTGCAGGGTCGGGGCCGAGGGGCCGGGCGTGACAATACAGGTCGGCCTCAGCAACGACCCCAACACAGAGCCGGCCTGGCAAGGTGGCGAGGCATCTGGTTACATCACCCATGCGCCTGATCATCAGTCGCTGCTATCGGGTTGGTTTGGCGCCCGCCCCAAAACACTGATGCTCGTGGCTGATCCGCCGCTTGGTGGGCTTGATGCCAATCCCCGCGCAGACATCTCTGCTGTGCCGAACAATCACCTGGCTTATGCGGTGCAATGGTTCCTGTTCGCGGCGATTGCGCTTGGCATTTATGCGATTGCACTGCGTCGTCGGTTGCAAGCTGGCTGAGCCGCGACTTGTGCCCCGCCTAGGGCAACGGTAACGGCATTGCCCATGCGTTACATCAGCACCCGCGGCTCCGCCCCCAATCTCGACTTCAGGGGCGCGACCCTTGCCGGCCTCGCCAGTGATGGTGGCCTTTATCTGCCAGAAAGCTGGCCGACGCTCTCGCCTGCCGAGATCGCAGGGCTGCAAGGCGCTTCCTATGCCGAGACGGCTGCCGTCATCATGGCACCTTTTGTTGGTGACGCCTTGACGCTCGAAGAGCTTCGGGCACTGTGCGATCAGGCCTATGGGCGCTTCTCCCATGCGGCGGTCGTGCCGTTGGTCCAGATCGATGCCCAGCATTGGTTGCTGGAGTTGTTCCATGGGCCAACGCTTGCCTTCAAGGACGTCGCGCTCCAGCTGCTCGGTCTGTTGTTTGAGC
The DNA here is from genome assembly GCA_038316685.1 of Sphingomonadales bacterium. Lineage (GTDB taxonomy): Bacteria > Pseudomonadota > Alphaproteobacteria > Sphingomonadales > Sphingomonadaceae > Sphingomonas. The sequence continues at coordinate 6,613 of JBBQAU010000033.1, read as the reverse complement.
GGTTTCTTCAAGGCAGCGACAAGTATTTGACGGTAATCGGCGCGACTTCAGGCGACACAGGTTCGGCGGCGATTGATGCGCTGGCCGGGCGGATGGGTGTTGATGTGTTCATGCTCCATCCCAAGGGACGCGTGTCGGACGTACAGCGGCGACAAATGACGACGGTGCTCGCGCCCAATATTCACAATCTCGCTATCGACGGCAGTTTTGACGATGCACAGGCGCTGGTGAAGGCGATGTTTAACGATCCCGATTTTTCGGGGCGTTTCACGCTCGCTGCGGTGAACTCCATCAACTGGGCGCGGCTGATGGCGCAGGTGGTGTATTATTTTTACGCAGCGGTCCGGCTCGGTGCGCCGGAGCGGGCGGTTGCCTTCTCCGTGCCGACCGGCAATTTCGGCGATGTGTTTGCGGGCTATGTCGCTGCAAAAATGGGACTGCCGGTCGCCCGGTTGATCGTTGCGACCAACGTCAATGATATCCTCCACCGGGCGCTTTTGTCGGGTGATTACTCGCAAGGGACGGTCGTTACGACAGCAACTCCTTCGATGGACATTCAGGTTTCGAGCAATTTTGAACGGTTGTTGTTTGATCTTGGCGGACGGGACGGTGCGGCGCTTGCGGCCCAGATGCGGGGCTTTGAGGCAAGCCGGGCAATGCGGCTCAGCAATGCGCAGGTTGAGCGGTCAGCGGCGCTGTTCAGCAGCGACCGGGTTGATCAGGATGCGATGGCGGGCGCGATGCGCTGGGCGCATCAGCATTGCGATCAGGTCATCGATCCGCATTCGGCGATCGGACTGGCGGCGGCGCGTCGCGCTGATCTTGCCGCTCATGTGCCAATTGTCACGATGGCCACGGCTCACCCCGCCAAATTTCCCGATGCGGTTGAGCAGGCAACGGGTGTCCGCCCGGCCTTGCCGCGCCGGATCGGCGACTTGTTTGCGCGTGAAGAACGCTATGTTTCACTGCCAGCCGATTTGGCGGCGATCACGGAGTATGTCGCGGCGCGGGCAACGCCCAGGGCATGAGCCTCATCACCCTGATTGGCGAGCCCTGGGCGGATTACGGCCTGGTTGATAGTGGCCATGGCCGCAAGCTCGAACGCTTTGGCCGCTTCGGCTTCATCCGCCCCGAGCCGCAGGCAATGTGGGCCCCCGCCAGTGACCAGTGGGAAGCAGACGGCGACTTTATCGGCGCATCGGACGAGGACGGTGGCGGTCGCTGGCATCTCTCCAAGGATGTGCCGCGCGGCGGTTGGCATATCCGTTGGGAAGAATTGCTGTTCCTCGCCCAGAATACCCCGTTCCGCCACCTCGCCTTTTTCCCCGACATGGCCCCGCAATGGGAATGGATGCGGGGTCGTGTGGCCGAGGGCGACGAGGTGTTGAACCTGTTTGGCTATACCGGGGTCGGTACACTCGCGCTGGCGGCCAAAGGTGCGCGGATGACGCATGTCGATGCCTCCAAGAAATCGGTCGAGGCGGGCAAGGCCAACGCCTTTCTGTCGGACATGGCCGATCGCCCGATCCGCTGGATGGTAGATGATGCAGCAAAGTTCACCGCGCGCGAGGTGCGGCGTGGCAAGCGCTATGACGGTATCTTCCTTGATCCTCCCAAATTCGGGCGCGGGCCGACGGGCGAAGTCTGGCGATTGGAGGAGCATCTCCCCGCGCTGATTGCCGATTGCCGCGCGCTGCTCGATGCCGATAGCAATTTTCTGGTGCTGACGGTGTATGCGGTGCGTATGTCAGCGCTCTCGATTGGCGAACTGCTGCGTCAGGCGATGGCTGACCTGGGCGGCACGGTGGAAGTTGGCGAAATGGCCTTGCGCGAGGAAGCGCGCGGGCTGTTGCTGCCGACGGCCATTTTTGCGCGGTGGTCGCGCTGAACCTTAGTCCCGCCCCACCCGGATCGCCGCCGCAGCCACGATCGGTGCCCCAACCACCAGCAGCAACGTCACCGCGCCGAGCAGCTTGAGCGCACCCGATCCACCCTCGATCGACCCCGCCCCAAAAATCAGCAACGGCACTGCCAGCGGCAGCATCACCAGCCCCGCCACAGAACTTGCACCGCGCAGCCCAGCGACCAGCGCCGATGTCGCCACCGCGAGTGCTGCAAGCCCCGGCGTGCCGATCAGCAACCCCAGCTCAATTGCGCCAAGTCTCGCAGCGTCGATCCCCAGCAAGCCGCTCGCGATTACCGCCGCCAGCATCAACGGCGGGCCAAAGCTGATCCAGTGCGCAGCGATTTTGGCAGTTGCGACAGCGACCATGCTGACACCGCGCACAGCCAGTTGATCGAGGACGCCCGAATCGGCATCGGGTGGGATCAGCCGCTCAACGGGCAACAATGCTGCCAGCAAGGCGGCTGCCCAGATCACCCCACCGCCAATCCGCGCAAGCAACACCCGGTCGGGGCCGACCCCAAAGGGAAAGAGGATGCAGGCGAGCAGAAAAAACGCGATCGGGAAAACCGCGCCGCCGCTGCTCCAGGCGCGGCGGACGTCGCGTATGATGAGCGCCAATATCATGCCGCTGCACCCAATTGCAGCGTCTGTGCGCCGGGCAGGTCAATCACTTGGTGCGTCGCAAGCAACACCGCGCCGCCTTGTCCCCGGTGCCGCGCAATCAATACCGCCAATTGGGCGACCGCCGCCACGTCAAGCCCGCTCGCCGGTTCATCAAGCAGCCAGACTGGCGCTTTGCTCGCCAACAATGGCGCGAGTGCTGCACGACGGCGCTGCCCGGTCGACAGGAGCCGCACCGGCACTTCGCTGATGTGCGCAAGCCCAACCTCCGCAAGGGCAGCTGCGACATCCACCCGATCCGCCCCATCAATCCGCGCCCAGAACAACAAGGCGTCCGCCAGTGCGGGCTCAGGATCAAGCGCATGCGCCTCGCCCAGATAGCCGCGAACAACTTCACCCCGCACAGTCCCTGAAAACGGCGTCAACAGTCCAGCGGCGATCCGCAGCAAGCTTGATTTGCCGACGCCATTGGGGCCGCTGACGATCAGCGCCGCACCCGGCTCCAGCGTAAAGGAGATATTTTGAAAGAGCATCCGGCCGCCACGCGTGCAGCCGACATCGTCAAACGCGATCAGGCGCATGCCAATGCCCCAGCCGCATGGCCTTGCCTGTCAACACTCGGTGCTTGCCCCTTCATCCAACCGGACATAGGCCGGACGGTGAAACAACTACAAGGGAGGCAGCAGCAATGGTCGAACAACTCAGCGAGGCTGAACGCGCCGAGGCGCTCGATGGCTTGGCCGATTGGGACTATGATGAAAGCCGCGACGCAATTACGCGCAGCTTCGCCTTCAAGGATTTTGTCGAGGCATTTGGCTTTATGGCGCGTGTCGCGTTGCTTGCGGAAAAAGCCGATCATCATCCCGAATGGAGCAATGTCTGGAACCGTGTTGAGATTTTGCTGACGACGCACGATGCCGGCGGACTCAGCCACCGCGACATCGATCTTGCCGAGGCGATCGACGCGCTGGTGGAGTAAAATTTCCCAGAGCTGCGCGTCTGGTTTACGTCAATCCGCGCGTTTTCATCTGCTTGCGCAATCCACCCGGCATCCAGCGCGCGGCAAAGGCAAGGCGGCGCGCGGTTTTGCCGACGAGGGTGTGGAGCCGCTCGCCATGCACCGCATTCCAGGCGGCCTGCGCGACATCCTCGACACGGCTGATCTCCATCCCGCCATCAATCACGGCTTCCCTGACCGACCGGTTGGATCCTGCAATCCCGGCCTTGAGCAAAGGTGTGTCGATAAAGGCGGGCATTAGTGAGCGCACCTTGATGTCGTCCGCCGCCCATTCGCCATCAAGCGATTCGGTGAGCGCGCGCACCGCAAATTTGGTCGCGGCGTAAATGCTGATGCCGGGTGCGCCGTAAATACCTGATGCGGATGAAGTGTTGAGCAGGCACGAACCAGGCGTGTTCTTGAGATAGGGGTAGCCGAGCTTCGCGCCATTGACGACGCCCATGAAATTGATGCCCACGACGCGGTCGATTTCGTCAAAGCTGTTTTCGGCAATCGGGCCGCCCGCTGCAATGCCGGCATTGTTGAACAGCACGTCGATCTGCCCGCGCTCGCCGGCAAATTCCTTGAGCGCGACTGCCCAGCCTTCGCGGTCGCGGACATCCATGGCGTGGATAGAGGACATGCCAATCGGCAGCATACCGGCAGTTTCAAGCATCCCGGTCTGGTTGACGTCAGCAAGACCTATTCGCCAGCCCTTGGCGGCGAAATAGATCGCTACCGCGCGGCCAATGCCTGATCCGCCACCGGTGATGAAGATTGCCTTGGTCATATCCGCCCCCTTGTTTGACGCCGTGCGTCTCATCCCGCATCACACTGGGCGATGCCAGAAGATTCGCGCGCCGCTGGACCCACGGTTGCCTTTGAGGGCGTGACGAAACGCTACCCTGGCGGTGCGGTGGCGGTGGAGTCAGTGTCCGTTACGATTGCAGCGGGCAGTTTTGTGGCCTTGGTCGGCGCATCGGGCTCGGGCAAATCGACGCTGCTGAAGATGATCAACCGTTTGGTCGAGCCGAGCGAGGGTCGCGTGCTGATCGCCGGGGAGCCGGTCGAGGCGGACGATGTCCACCAGCTGCGTCGTCGGATCGGCTATATTTTTCAAAATGTCGGCCTGTTCCCGCATCTGTCGGTTGCCGAAAATATCGCGATTGGCCTAAAAATCGATGGCCGCAAACAGACAGTGGATCGGGTGATGGAGTTGCTCGATCTTGTCGATCTGCCGCGCGATTTCGCCGGTCGCACGCCCGATGCTTTGTCGGGGGGGCAACGCCAGCGGGTGGGCGTGGCGCGCGCGCTTGCCACTGAGCCCAAGCTGTTGATCATGGACGAGCCGTTTGGGGCACTGGACCCGGTGACGCGCGACCAACTGGGTAACGCGATCCGCGCGCTGCATGACCGGCTGCGCCTGACCACCATCATGGTTACGCACGATATGGCTGAGGCGCTGCTGATCACTGACCGGATACTCGTCATGCAGGCGGGTAGGATCGTGGCTGATTGCACGCCGCGCGGCCTGATCGCGGGTGAGGGCGGTCCTCAAGCCGATGCGCTGGTGGCGGTGCCGCGCGAACAGGCCCGCCGCCTGCGCGCGTTGGAAGCGGACGTATGAACAGTCCGTTCCTCGATGCTATGGCCCGCGTCCCCGATCTGCTCGCTGCGCATGTGCTGCTCGCTGCATCCGCGCTGGTGCTGGGGCTGGTGATCAGCCTGCCGCTCGCGATCTGGTCGGCGCGCAGGCCACTGGTGGCGCGCGCCGCGCTGGGTTTTGCCAGCCTGATCCAGACGATCCCGTCGCTTGCATTGCTCGCGCTTTTCTACCCGTTGCTGCTGTCATTGTCGGCGATGGTGGGGGGCGGAATCCCGGCGCTTGGTTTTCTGCCCTCGCTGCTCGCGCTGACGCTTTATGCGCTGCTGCCGATCCTGCGGAACGGCGTGACCGGTCTGACCAGCCTTGATCCGGCGATCATCGAGGCCGCAGATGGCGTCGGAATGACCAAGTGGCAGAAACTGCTGCTGGTCGAGGCTCCTTTGGTGTCGCCCGTCCTGATGGCGGGTATTCGCACAGCGGCCGTCTGGACAATCGGGGCAGCGACGCTTTCGACAACGGTCGGGCAGCCCAGCCTTGGCGACATGATCTTTGCCGGGCTCCAGACGCAAAACTGGGCGCTGGTGCTCGCCGGGTGCGTGACGGCGGCGGGTCTCGCGCTAACGGTCGATGCGCTGCTAGGGGTCGTTGAACATGGCATTGCCGGACGCAAACGGGTCCGCACATTTATGGCGCTGGGGGTGTTGATCCTGGGGGTGCTGCTCGCGATGGCGCCCATGCTGCCGGGCAAGCAGAAAAGCGTTGTCGTCGGGGCCAAGGGCTTTTCCGAACAATATATTCTGGCCCGGCTCATCGGCCATCGCCTCGAACGGGCGGGATACCGCGTTACCTATCGTGAGGGGCTTGGCTCAGCGGTGGTGTTTGGCGCGCTGGCGAGCGGCGATATCGATGTCTATGTCGATTATTCGGGCACCATCTGGACCAACGAGATGAAGCGGCAGGATGTGCCGCGTCGTGGCGCGATCGTTAAAGGCATCAGCGCATGGGCCGACAGCATGCACCATATCCGCTTGCTCGGCGCGCTTGGTTTTGAAAATGCATATGCGTTTGCGATGCAGGACAGCAAAGCCCGGCAACTTGGTATCCGCACGCTTGATGACCTGGTCGCACAGGCACCCGCGCTGTCGTTCGGTTCGGACCTGGAGTTTTTGGAACGTCCCGAATGGGCAGCGGTCAAGCGCGCCTATCCGCTCAGCTTCAAATCAGCCCAGGCCTATAATCCAACCTTCATGTACCGCGCGATCGAAAGCGGGCGTGCCGATGTCATTTCGGCCTTCTCATCCGATGGCCGGATTGCCGCTCAAAAGCTGACCGTGCTGCGCGATCCCAAGGGGGCGATTCCCGGTTATGATGCGATTTTGCTGATCGATCCCGAGCATGCCCGCAACGCGCGTTTCATCAATGCGCTCGCCCCGCTGGTCGGCCATATCCCCGTCGAGCTGATGCGCGAGGCCAATTACATGGT
>JBBQAU010000032.1:0-16232 GCA_038316685.1 Sphingomonadales bacterium | reverse complement strand
GCGCAATTGTCCCATTCATATTGTCCGCCTGAATGGAGGTAGATATCGGCATCGCCCGCGACGACCGCCATCGCCTTTGCGCCCGCTGAACCCATCGGGACAAGATCGGCATTGATCATTTCGGCGACTGCCACGGCAATGTCGGGCGTGCGGCTGCGGCTGACGACGATGCGGGGTCGGCCAGCTTTGGCGGCGGGCAGGGGGGCGGTGTCGTCGCTGGCGAACAGCCGCCTGGCAGCGGGAACGGCGACCGCGCCGACGCTGGGCGTGCCGTCAATCGCGAGGCCGATATGGACCGCCCAGTCGGGGGAGCGTGTCGCAAATTCGCGCGTTCCGTCGAGCGGATCGATGATCCACACGCGCCGCGCCGCGCAGCGTCTTTGGTCATCAAGCGATTCTTCGGAGAGGATGAAATCATCGGGGCGGGCGGTTTTGAGGCGATCAAGGATCAGCGTGTTTGCCTCGCGGTCGCCGCGATCGCCCAGCTCCTTTTGGCCACAGCGTGCCGATGCGAGCAGGTCCACGAGCAGCGCCCCCGCCGCCGCTGCGATGGCGCGGGCAAGCGCTGCGTCACTGGTCAAAGCGCGTAACTCCACACGCCGATGATGTGTTCAACAATGCGTTGGGCGGCGGCTTCGGCAGTTTCGGTTTGGGTGTAAACATGGATGTCGGGCTTGATGGGGGGTTCATAAGAACTTGAAATACCAGTGAAATTTGGGATTTCTCCGGATCGTGCGCGCGCGTAGAGCCCTTTCACATCGCGCTGCTCCGCGGTGTAACCTGGAGTATCAACATAGATTTCGACGAACTCATTTTCAGCCATCATCAACCGCACCATGTCACGTTCTGCCGCAAAGGGCGAGATGAGCGCGGCGATGACGATGAGGCCAGCGTCGGTCATCAGCCTGGCAACCTCGCCCACGCGGCGGACATTCTCAATCCGGTCAGCATCGGAAAACCCGAGGTCCTTGTTCAGACCGTGGCGCAGATTGTCGCCATCAATCAGGTGGGTGTGTCGGCCAAGCGCATGCAGTTTCTGCTCGACAAGATTGGCGATCGTCGATTTGCCTGATCCCGAAATGCCAGTGAACCACAAGACGCGCGGCTGCTGGTCCTTGATCGCCGCGCGGGCGGCGCGGGTGACGTCCAGCGCCTGCCAATGGATGTTCTGCCCGCGTCGCAATGCATGCCGGATCATCCCTGCCGCAACCGTCGCATTGGTCGCGCGGTCAATCAGGATGAAGCCGCCCAGTTCGCTGCTCGTGGCAAAGGGCGCAAACACGATCGGCCGGTCAGTCGCGATATCGACCACGCCGATATCGTTCAGCTGCAAGCTATCCCCAGCAAGCCGCGCCATTGTGTTGACGTCGATGACATGATCGGGCGGACGCACCGTCGCGCTGACCGTCTGGGTCGCGAGCTTCATGACATAGCTTCGTCCGGGCATCAGCGCCGCATCATCCATCCACACCAGCGTTGCGGAGAATTGATCAGCGATTTCAGGCGGGGACTCCGCCAGCGCAATCACGTCGCCGCGCGCGCAATCAACCTCGTCGGCGAACGTCAGCGTCACCGACTGGCCCGCCACAGCTTCGTCCAGATCACCGTCCATCGTCACGATCCGGTCGATCCGCGTCAGGCGACCCGATGGCAGCACCCGAACGTCTGCACCGGGGCGCACGCTGCCGCTGGCGATCAGGCCGGCAAAGCCACGAAAGTTCAAATCGGGGCGATTGACCCATTGCACCGGCATCCGGAAAGGCTTCGCGCGCGCAACATCTGCGGCGACATCAACGCCTTCGAGATGCTCGATCAGCGTCGGTCCGCGATACCAGGGCATTTGCGTCGATTGCGCGGCCACATTGTCGCCCTTGAACCCGGAAATCGGGATCGCCGTGAATTCCTCAATCCCGATGGTTTCGGCAAAGCTGCGATACCCATCAACGATTGCTGAAAACACGCCCTCATCCCAGCCAACCAGATCCATCTTGTTTACCGCCAGAACAATATGCCTGATGCCGAGCAACTGGGTCAGGTAGGAATGGCGCCGGGTCTGCGTGAGTAGCCCCTTGCGCGCATCAACCAGAATGATCGCGAGATCGGCTGTCGATGCGCCGGTGACCATGTTGCGGGTATATTGTTCATGCCCCGGCGTATCGGCGACGATAAACTTGCGCTGCCCGGTGGCAAAAAATCGGTACGCGACGTCAATCGTGATGCCCTGTTCACGCTCAGCCGCCAACCCATCGACGAGCAATGCGAAGTCGATATTCTCTCCCTGGCTACCGCTGCGCCGGGAGTCGGCTTCAAGCGCGTGCAACTGATCCGAAAGAATCACCTTTGAATCGTAAAGTAGTCGGCCGATCAGTGTCGACTTACCATCATCGACCGAACCGCAAGTGATGAAGCGAAGCAGTGATTTGTGTTGGGCTGCCGCGACGCCATCCTCGATTGCTTCGGTCAGCGGGGCAGCAACAGCGGGTCGTTCTGGATCAAGCATTAGAAATACCCCGCCTGCTTTTTCTGTTCCATACTCGCTGACTGATCATGATCAATCGCGCGCCCCTGCCGCTCGCTCGCGGTGGAAGCTGCCATTTCGGCAATCACGGCACCAAGCGTCGCAGCGTTGCTTTCATGGCCCCCGGTAAGCGGATAACAGCCCAATGTCCGAAAGCGGATTGATCGCTCAACTGGCCGCTCGCCGGACAGCAGGCGGAAACGATCATCATCGACCATCAGCAGCATTGCGCCGCGTTCAACGGTCAGTCGCGTTGCTGCGAAATAGAGCGGGACGAGCGGAATCTGTTCACGTTCAATATACTGCCAAATGTCGAGCTCGGTCCAATTCGACAGTGGAAAGACACGGATGCTCTCATCCTTTGCCTTGCGAGTATTATATAGCCGCCACAATTCGGGCCGCTGGTGGCGCGGGTCCCAACGTTGGCCGGTCGCGCGAAAGCTGAAAATGCGTTCCTTTGCGCGGCTTTTCTCTTCGTCGCGCCGCGCGCCTCCGAAGGCTGCATCAAAGCCGTGCTGCTCAAGCGCCCGTTTCAATGGCCCGATGAGCAGTCGTTCAGAGTAAAGATCGGCGGGCGTATCAAAGGGGTTGATGTCGGCGCTTTCCTGCGGCGTCGCGGTCTGAACGATCAATCGAATATTGTAGCGTGCGACCATATTGTTGCGGTGATTGATAAGATCCCGAAAATCCCAACCCGAAGCAATATGAAGAAAGGGGAAGGGCGGTGGTGCCGGATAGAATGCCTTTGCCGCCAAATGCAGCAGCACGGCTGAATCCTTGCCGACCGAATACAGGAGAACCGGGTTGCGCATCTCTGCGACCACCTCGCGTAGAATGTGGATGCTTTCTGCTTCGAGCCGCTGCAGATGGGTAAGGGGCTGGTTCATTCCGCTCCCATAGGGGCGGCGCCGGGCGTTATGCGACGAAGTTATCCTTAGTTCGTCAAAAGCTGCGTCAGCTTGTTCGTCCGTGCTCAACCGACTCCAGGATGCGGACTGCCGCCATGATTACGGCGATCGGACATACCGAAAATAATATCCATCCGCCGATCCCGGGATATTGTTCGAGATAATGTATCCCTCGTTCAACCGCCCCGACACCCAGCGCATAGATTACCAGGAACGCTTCAAATTTGTTCTTGATCACGAACAGGCTGGCGATTGTGCGAAACATGCAATTTATTAAGCAAAAGCCGCGCCAATCCCGGATAAGCGCCATTCTTATATTAGCAGCAATGGTTAACTGTCAATTAAACCGACAATTTCCAGCAACTGCAGCAATGATCGACGGGCGCCTCCAATCGCGCTGATTAACGCCGGGTCCGCGATTGTTTCCGGATCGATCTGCTCGGGCCATTCGCGTTCTATTAATCCTGCGATCTGATCAAGCTTTGCCTCATCGACCAAAAATCTTGGATCGACCGTTGCTGGATCGGCGACCACGCGGAGCCGGAGGCAGGCGGGACCGCCGCCATTGGCCATCGATTCGCGGACATTGACAACTTCAAGCCGCCGAATTGGCCCATTCCCCTGTAGCATCGTGTTCAGCCACGCCCAGACACGGGGGTTTGCGCGCGCCTCCTCCGGCAGGATCAGGGCCATATCGTCATCGGGGAGGGTGACGAGCTGAGCGTTGAACAAATAAGAACTGACCGCTTCGGCAAGGCTCACACTAGCGGCGGGCACTTCGACAATGTCTGCTTCAGGCATCATCTGTCGGAGTTGCCGGGTAAAGCCGTCGCGATCAGCAAAGGCCTGTTCATGGACGAAGATTACCCGGCCATTGGCCACAGCAACGACGTCATTGTGGAACGCCCCCGCCGCGATCGCCGCCTCCGATTGCGCCAGAAACAACGTTCGGTCCGCCCGAAGCATGTGCGCGCGGGCCACCGCCTGACTTGCCTCGCGATGCTGACGAGCCGGAAACGGGCCACCCGCGACGCCATAAACGAAAATCTCGACGCCAGGGGTTTCATGGCGGGCCGACATCCGCATATGATTGGCGGCACCCTCGTCGCCAAACGGGGGCGGGACCGGTTCATGAACGACGAAGTCCGGGTGTGCAAAAGCCAGTTTCAATTGCGCCAGTGTCTCGCGCCATTCATGGCTGCGATGCGGCATCGTCACGAGGTTGGCGACCGTCAGATGACAACGACCATCCCCGGTGTCTGGCGCTGGAGAAACTGTCGCGGCATTGGCAGCCCACATCGAAGAGGCGGATAGCGCAAGCGCCTGAAGATGCGGCGCGGCATCATGATAGTCCGTCGAAAGCGTTGCCAGCCAGCGATGGTCGGGGCGGTGGTGCGGCAACAAGATTCCCTGGGTCAGGCCAAGCCGGATATTGGCGCGCATCTTCGTAATGCCCTGCAAGGCTGCGGCGCGGGGATGGGAGATTTTTCCGGCGTTGTCGGTGGCGGCAAGGTTTCCCAGACTGAGCCCGGCATAGTTGTGGCTTGGGCCAATCAGCCCGTCAAAATTAATTTCTTTGAGCATCAGTTGCGGTTCACGTGACTGATCAGGTCGTCAGGGCTGATGGCGAGTGCCGCCGCACAATCCGTGTCCAGGACCACGCCATTGCCAGCTGGACGTATCCGACCATAGCCGCACCGGAATTCCGCAAGTGTGCCGGCTGCTACCAATGAAGGTTCGCCCCCATCATTATCTGCGGCGATCACCGGATTGGTCTGAATGTCCTTTATACTCCGGATCTGGTTGGTCCGTGCCGTCATCGTTGGGCCGCCGTCAAAAATATCGATGTAGTTTTCATAGGAAAAGCCCTCATTTTCCAGCATTCGCATGGCGGCTCGGCCTGACGGATGCGGCAGGCCAATTGCGGCGCGTGCCGCGTCGGAGAGCATCGCGACATAGATTGGGTGCTTAGGGAAGAGATCCGCAATGAATTGATGGCCGTGCATCGCATTGAACTGATCAGCATCCTGAAAATTCATCCCAAAAAAGCGTCCAGCCAAACCGTCCCAGAATGGCGATCCGGCCGCTTCATCGATCACCCCCCGCAATTCGGCGAGAATGCGATCAGCAAAACGGGAACGATGGTTCGCGATAAAGAGATACCGGCTCCGCGCCAGTAACATGCCAAGGCCACCGGCGCGCTCCCCCGGATGAAGGAACAGCCCGCCGACCTCGCTTGACCCTTCAAGATCCGTTGACAGCGTCAATTGATCGGCACGGAATGTGCGGTTGAGTTCCTTGCTGTGTTGCGTGAGTTGCCCGAGCCGATAGCTGTAAAACGGAAAATGCTGCCCAACCTTGGTAAAGAGCTGACACGTGCCGCGGACCTCAGCCGTTAATGTGTTTTCAAGAACCAAGACGAATAGCTCGTCAGAAAGATCGCCTTTCTCGTTCGCAAAAGCGGCTTTGCTCCGCTCAAGCTTTGCCCTGAGCGCGCCGCGATCCGGCGGCAAATTGGTGAACCCGCCGCCGGTGAGCTTTGCCATCTCATAAAGTGCCTGGAGATCAGTGTCGCGCGCCGCTCTGATACGAAAAGTCACAACGTCCCCTGTTCCGCAATTCTGGAGATCGTCAGTGCCGATAATGCGGCCCGTTCGGCCAGGCTCTCGACGATTAAGAATTCGTCCATTGAATGGATTGCCCCGCCTCGCACGCCCATCGTGTCAACAACGGGCACGCCACAAGCGGCGATGTTGTTGCCATCACAGACGCCGCCTGTCGCGCGCCAGCCTATCTCTAGGCCGAGATCGTTACCAGCAGTCCTGACCAGAGCGAAGAGCTTTGCAGCCCCTGAATCGATTGGCTTTGGCGGGCGATTGAAGCCGCCATGCACCGCAATCTCGACCTCATATTTCTTGGCAGTTTCAGCCGCTGCATCCTCAAGTATTTGTTGAGCCCGCGCGGTCTCGGCGTTCGATTGCGGCCTGAGGTTTACGCGCAGTATTGCCAGATCGGGAACAACATTATTCGGTCCGCCGCCATCAATTCGCGCGGGGTTGACCAAAAGGCCGCTGCTCCGTGCCTCGAACAGGCGCAAGGTGAGCGCAGCCGCTGCAACAATAGCGTTTCGGCCATCTTCGGGATTGCGGCCGGCATGGGCGGTTTTGCCGCGCACTGTCAGCGAGAAATTGCCCGTGCCTCCGCGCGCGCCGGCAAGCGTTCCGTCGGGCAGCGCTGGTTCATAGGTAAGCGCCGCCAGTTTTCCCGTTGCGCATTCCGCGATGAGTTTGGCAGAGGAAAGTGACCCGGTCTCCTCATCCGAATTGATCAGCACCTCATATCCAATCCGCGACGCGTAAGGGCCGGCTTCGACCGCTTTGAGCGCGGCGAGCATCACTGCGATGCCCCCCTTCATGTCGGCAACACCGGGCCCGCCTAACGTGGCCGAATCGTACCAGTGGAGAGACTGAAAAGGATGGTCGATGGGAAAAACCGTATCCATGTGACCGGTCAACAGCAGTCGGACCGGGGCCTCGGGACGAACGTTCAGGTGGAGATGTTTGCCATGATCGAGCATGACCTTTTGACCATCGGCGAGGATCGCGTCTACCGGGGCTGGCTCAAGCAACCTGAGCGTGCCTGGTAGCACGGAAAAGGCTTGCGCAAGCATGTCGGCTATTGTGGCCAGCCCTGCCAGATTTCGAGTGCCCGAATTAATCTGCGACCATTGTTCAACAAGCGTCAGACTATCTTGCTCACGGGAGCGCTCGACGATTGCGGATTCTGCGGGAGAAAGTGCGGACATGCGGCACTATTAGCGTGTCCCGCGCTGCCACTCCACCCATTTGCTTGACGGACCGGCGGCGCGGCTGTTCTAGGGTTGTCGCATGACTTACGAAATTGCAAAGTTTCTTCATATCACTGGCATCGTCATGCTGATGGGTAACATTACGGCCACGGCATTCTGGAAGGTTTTCGCGGACCGCACGGGTAATCCGCTGATCGTCGGTTTCGCCCAGCGACTCGTGACCATCACCGACTGGAGCCTGACATTTTGGGGCGTCATCCTGACCATCGGCGGAGGGTATGGTGCGGTATGGGTGGCGGGCATTGATCCCTTTGGCCCGGCTTGGCTGTTGTGGAGCCAGATACTGTTTGTTGTAGCGGGTGTAATTTGGCTGATGCTGCTCGTGCCAATCCAAATCCGACAGGCACGTGTGGCCAAGACTTTTACAGGAGGCAGCGAAATTCCCGAAAGCTATCGTCGCGATAGCCGCAATTGGATCATCTGGGGGTTGATCGGAACGGTCCCTTTAGTCGCGGCGGTTTGGTTGATGGTCGCCAAGCCCTATTGATCGGCAAGCGCCTGCAGGTCTGGCGCGAACGCAATGAATACGGCTTCGTAGAGATCGCGCTTGAACGGGACGGCCATCTGAATCACTTCTTCGGGTGATGCCCAGCGCCAGGCGTTGAATTCGGGATGCGCAGTCTCGATCAACACATCGGAATCCGTCCCGTCGAAACGATAGAGAAACCACCGCTGGCGCTGGCCTCGCCATTTGCCATTCCAGACTTTGCCGACAAGTTCCGGCGGCAAATCATAAAAAAATTCATCGGGCGCCTCGGCGATTAGGGTTACGCTGGCTGGCGGGATGCCGGTTTCCTCAGTTAGTTCTCGCAGCGCCGCCGTCTCGGCTGTTTCTCCGGGGTCAATCCCACCCTGCGGTAATTGCCAGGCCTCAGCAATCGTATCGATCCGCTTACCGACGAACACATTGCCATCGGCATTGGCGATCACGATTCCGGCGCAGGGCCGATATTCGAGACGATCCTTCTTGCGCTTCATCCGGCGGAAACCGTTGTTTCAGCGATCATCGCTTTGAGGACGCCAAGCGCGCTCTCAACATCGGTTTGAGAGGAGGGGATCGCCTTGCGCAGCGTGATGTGGCCATGAATGTTTCCCACGGCCTCACGGTAAATTGTCGGTATGCCGTGCGCGATTAGCGCGGCCGCATAGGTGCGGCCCTGATCCCGCAACGGATCAAGGCTGGCGGTCAACACGAGTGTCGGCGGCATTTCATGGTGCGCGCCCTTCAACGGCGCACCACGCCAATGGGCATGATCGGGCGCATATGCCTTGTCAAACCAGGTCATGCTGTCCTTGGTCAGCAGATATCCCTCTCCGAATGATTGATAGGATTCATAGCCTGCCGCCTCATCGACGGTTGGATAAATTGGGAATTGCGCGATCACGGGAACAGTCGCTGGCAAATCGCGCAATGCCATCGCGGTGATGATGGTCAGCGCCCCGCCCGCGCTGTCGCCTGACAGGACAAGCCCGGTCACGGTCAGGCCCAGTTCGGCGGGGCTTTGCGCAACCCAGCGTGCCGCCGCTTCGCAGTCATCGGGTGCCGCAGGCCAAGGGCTTTCAGGCGCTAATCGATAATCAACCGCAATTACTGGCATGTCGAGAATGCGGGCGGCTTCCGCGCAGAAGCTGGCGTGCGTTTCAAGGTCGCCGATGACGAAACCGCCGCCATGGAAGAATACCATTGCAGGGCCTGCCGGGCGCGATACTTGCGCGTCGAACAGCCGGGCAGGGATGGTGCCCGCAGGCCCCGGGATCGAGACATCTTTGATCACCGCAAGTTCGCCGACCGGAGGATCGGCGATATCTTTCATTGCGGTATATGTCGCGCGTGCTGCCGCTGGCGGCAATTCATGGGTCTTCGGGCCTGGGAGGTTGTTTAGAAAACCAAGGAACTGTGCGACATCTGGGCGGACAAAAGGGGTCGTCATCGCAAATTCTCCTGGCATGTCGTCGATCACTGGCGCGGGCCTGTTCTGCTGTCTACCTAAGGGTGATGGTCGCAATCGTCCACCACCCCGACTACGTCGCAGCCGCCCCGGTGCAATCGCGCTATCAATGGAACAAAAATGCTTTGGTCCGTGATGCGTTGATCCAAAGCGGTGCAGCAATTGAGTGGCACAGTCCTGAGGTGATGCCGCGCGAATGGCTCGAACGCGGCCATGACCCAGACTATGTGAGCGAAGTGATCGAGGCGCGTGTGCCACCCAGCAAAGAGCGCCGAATAGGCTTTCCTGTGACACCGCTGATCGCCCGTCGCGCCCAGTTGGTTCCGGGCGGCACCTGGCTGGCTGCCCTGATTGCGTTGCAGGAGGGGTTTGCGGCAAACACCGCTGGCGGCAGTCACCACGCGCTTCCGGCTACTGGCGCGGGTTATTGCGTGTTTAACGATCTTGCGATTGCTGCAATCCGTCTTGTTGAGGAAGGCACCGTGCGTAAGGTATTGATCATTGATTGTGACGTCCATCAGGGCGATGGCACCGCCGTGATCGCCGCAGGCAGGGCAGACATCGCGACCTATTCTATCCATGCCGAGAAAAACTTCCCAGCCCGCAAAGCGCGCTCAACGCTTGATGTGCCCCTGGCCGACGGCACGGGCGACGACGCGTATCTTGATGCGCTCTTGGCGACACTTGTTCCCATGATCGATCAGTTTTGCCCCGATTTGATTCTGTATCAGGCGGGTGTCGATCCGTTTTTTGAGGATCGGTTGGGTCGGCTTAGCCTGACTGATATGGGCCTGTTCAGGCGCGAGCAATTCGTTGCAAGTCTGGCAATCGAACGCGGGATACCGCTCGCAACGACATTGGGAGGGGGGTATGGCGATGATGTCCGGGCAGTTGCTCAGCGCCATGTCGCCTCGATTCTGACGTTGGCGGCGGCATTCGACTCGGCGTATGTTTGCCGATGATTGCCATCCGCCATAGCGCACCGAAAAGGCTTCCCAACGTGAATCGCGCGTGTCGCGGGTTAGGACACAGATAGATGTCGATACCGGCATTGCTGTGGTTTCGCCGTGATCTGCGCCTGGAGGATCAGGCGGCGCTTGTCGCTGCGCTGCGCGAAGGCCCTGTCATTCCAGTCTATATTCTGGACGATGAGACGCCCAAACACCGCAAGATGGGTGCGGCATCGCGCTGGTGGCTGCACCACAGCCTTGTGGCGATTGACACAGCGTTGCGCGCAAAAGGCAGTCGATTAATAGTGCGCCGTGGCCGATCAGATGAGGCACTTGCGGCGTTGGCTGCTGAAACCGGTGCCACCCGCGTCCACGCCCTGCATCATTACGAACCTTGGTGGCGTAATGCCGAGCGGGCCGTTGCAAAGCGGCTCCAGCTTTGCCTGTATGACGGCAATTATCTGGTCCCGCCGGGGTCGCTGACGACTGGCAGCGGCGGCCAGTATAAGATATTTACGCCTTTCTGGCGGGCTCTGACGCGCGAATGGACGCCCTGCACTCCGCAGCCCGCCCCCAGGCAAATATCCTTTCCCTCGGCTTGGCCCAGCAGCGACGCACTCGACGATCTGGAACTCCTGCCAAGCCGTCCCGATTGGGCGGGAGGCCTCCGCGCGCAATGGGTTCCGGGCGAGGCGGGCGCGACCGCCCGGATTGACGCCTTTGTCGGGCGGGCAGATGCGTATGCAGAGCGCCGTAATCTGCCGTCGGTTGACGGAACATCGAGTTTGTCGCCGCACCTCCATTTTGGTGAAGTTTCGCCGCTGATGGTTTGGGACCAAACGGCGGAGCGGGGCGGATCGGTGGAAAAATTCCTCGCAGAGCTTGGCTGGCGCGATTATGCCCAGAACGTTATTCTGCAATTTCCCGATTATGGCGTCCAAAATGCCCGTGCTACCTTTAATGCCCTGCCATGGCGGACGGGGGCTGCGGCTGAGGCCGATCTTCGGGCATGGCAACTCGGGATGACGGGTTACCCCATTGTCGATGCAGGGATGCGCCAGCTTTGGGCGACCGGGTGGATGCATAACCGGGTCCGGATGATCGCCGCGTCGTTCCTCGTCAAACACCTGTTGATTGATTGGCGCGAGGGCGAACGCTGGTTCTGGGACACGCTGGTCGATGCTGATTATGCCAGCAATGCCGTCAACTGGCAGTGGACGGCGGGGACGGGTGTTGATTCAAACATGTTCGTCCGGATCATGGCCCCGCTAGGGCAGTCAGAAAAATTTGATGCTGCGGCCTACATTCGGCACTGGGTGCCGGAGTTAGGCCCGGTGCCCGAACCGGCGCTCCATGATCCCGACACCTTCGGGCAACGGCCCCAATCTTATCCCGCCAAGATTATCGGCCACCGCGAGGCTCGCGAAAGGGCGCTCGCGGCTTATCGCACGCTTGGCTAACCATCGATCCGCTCGAAATATCCCGCCTCGAAATCTTCGATGAGCAGGGCAGCGATCCGATCGCCGATCAAGGCGGGATCCTTCACCGATGCCGGGTCTTCGCCGGGATAGGCGCGCGCGCGCATCGCCGTCCGCGTGGCACCAGGATCAACGATGGCAGTGCGAATATTGCTGATATTGGCAACCTCAAGCCCATAGCTGGTCAGCAAAACCTCAAACGCTGCTTTGGAGGCACCATAAGCACCCCAATAAGCGCGTGGACCGCGGGCGACGCTTGAGGTCAGGCCAACGATCCGACCATGATCTGATTTGCGCAGCATCTCATCAAAGGCGGCCAACAACGCGATCTGGGCGCTGACATTGAGGGTCAAGACCTTGGCCAGTTCCTTGGCGTCAATTGCCGCTGTTGCCGAAAGCGTCCCGAGCATTGCCGCGTTGAGCACTAGTATGTCGAGCGTCTCCCAACGCCCCATTAGGGCAGTGGCGAACCGGGCAATGCTGTCACTTTCGGTTAGGTCGATCGGGGCGATTGTCGCGGTGCCCCCTGCGGTATTGATCGCTTCTTCAACTTCCTCAAGACCGCCCGTCGTCCTACTCGTCAGCACGACATGGGCGCCCGCCAAAGCAAGCGCTTTGGCCGTCGCAGCGCCGATGCCCCGGCTTGCCCCTGTGACAAGCGCTAATCTGCCAGCAAGTGGTTTGTTGGTCACATCGTTACTCCAGTTTTTGGAACGCGCTTTTCAACGCAATGGTCGTCTGTAAGCGCGCAGTTATTGTCGGGGGGTCAGATAACTCGTTCGGCCAGCAGCGCGAACTGATCCACCGTTTCGACTTCGTCCTGATCTGTCAGTGTCGTTGGGTAATCGCCCGTGAAGCAAGCATCGCAGTGGCTTGGCCTGATGTCTGAGCGTTTTGCCTGTCCCAGCGCCTTATACAGCCCGTCGATCGACACGAACGCCAAGCTCTCCGCATGGATAAAGTCCTTCATTCCGGCAACGTCGTGCTGCGCCGCGAGCAACTTTGAGCGTTCGGGCGTATCGACGCCGTAGAAGCAGCTGTGGCGGGTGGGGGGGCTGGCGATCCGCATATGGACTTCTGCGGCACCAGCCTCTCGCATCATCTGCACGATCTTGAGGCTGGTGGTGCCCCGGACGATCGAATCATCGATCAGCACGATTCGCTTGCCCTTGATCAGCGCGCGGTTTGCGTTGTGTTTCAGCTTTACACCGAGGTGACGGACCTTGTCGCCGGGCTGGATAAAGGTGCGCCCGACATAATGCGAGCGGATGATCCCCAATTCAAATGGAATACCAGACTGTTGCGCATAGCCGATGGCTGCGGGCGTTCCCGAATCGGGCACGGGGATGACAAGGTCGGCGTCAACCGGACTCTCGATCGCCAACTGCGCGCCGATCGCCTTGCGCACCGAATAGACCGACTGATCATTGGCAATCGAATCGGGCCGCGAGAAATAGACATATTCAAAGATGCAGGGGCGCGGCGCGGCCGGGGTAAAGGGACTGATGGAGCGCACTTCCTGGCCTTGCACGATGACCAGCTCTCCAGGTTTAATGTCGCGTTCAAAGGTCGCGCCAACGACATCAAGCGCCACCGTTTCGGATGCAAAGATTACCGCGTCGCCCAGCCTGCCCATCACCAGCGGCCGAATGCCGAGCGGGTCCCGGCACGCGATCATGCCTTCCGGGGTCATGACAATCAGCGAATAAGCACCCTCGACGCGCTTGAGGGCGTCGATGAATTTGTCGAGTAAAGTTCTATAGTTGGATGTCGCCACGAGGTGGATCATGACCTCTGTGTCAGACGTTGACTGAAAAATCGATCCACGGCGCACCAATTCACCCTTCAAACGCATCGCGTTCGAGATATTGCCATTATGCGCGATCGCGAATCCGCCGCTGGCAAGATCTGCATAAAGCGGCTGCACGTTGCGCAACGCCGTTTCGCCGGTTGTAGCATAGCGGACATGGCCACACGCGACGGGGCCGGGAAGGGCCCTGATGATGTCGTCCCGGTCAAAATTACCGGCGACGTGGCCCATCGCGCGGTGGGTGTGAAACAGCTCCCCGTCAAAACTCGTGATGCCTGCCGCTTCCTGGCCCCGGTGCTGCAGCGCATGCAGCCCAAGGGCGACCATTGCCGATGCCTCGCCATCAGTCCCGGATATCCCGAAGATGCCGCACTCCTCGTGCAGCTTGTCATCATCGAAAGGATTTGTGGTCAGCATATCTGCCTGCCGTTTGCGTCCATGCCCGCCTATACGCACAGGTTTTATTTTTGTCGCGCCTTTGTCATCTTTGTTTTGCCATAAACACGACCGGCGAGGTTTTTTTTCGCGGGATGCTGGTTGAAGGTGCGGGGCACATGCTGATGCGCTAAAACTGATGAATGACTGATTCTCGTGATACCGGCTTTTGTCTGGACCCGAAATACGACGCTTCTGGCCTTATTACCGCAGTGGTGACGGATCGCGTTTCGGGCGATGTATTAATGGTCGCCCATATGAATGCCGATGCCTTCCAGCAGACGCAGCGGACCGGCTTTGCGCACTTTTGGTCGAGGAGTCGCGCCCAATTGTGGAAGAAAGGCGAAATGTCTGGGAACGTCTTGTCGGTTGTCGAGATGCGCATTGATTGTGATCAGGACGCTGTTTGGCTGATCGTTGATCCTGCCGGCGCGGCTTGTCACACTGGCGAGGGCAGTTGCTTCTTCCGGCGTATTGAGGGGGGAGCGCTGAAGCCGGCCGGATGAAAGAGCTTTTCTTGCTTTTGCCCGCAGCGTTGCTGATGTCCTGCTCCGGGAACGATTCCGCAGCGTCAGATGCTGGCGCAGCTTTGCCTCCTGATCTTGAGACAGCGGCAATTGCCGCCGGGGTGATACAGGATCCGAAAAAAAGTGATATTACCGGCCTGTATGCCCGCGATACGGATCGACTCTGCATTGTTCCTTATCAACGAAACTTTCGTGCTGGCGTCTTTGTCGATTATGGGGATCGGCAAAGTTGCAGCGGGACCGCGACTGCCACCCGCGTTGGCGAGACGCTCCACCTCGCATTTTCAGCCGCGCCGGGTTGTGACTTTGATGCCCGATTTGATGGCGATACGGTCATCTTTCCAGGCAACTTGCCAGCGGCCTGTCGGAAACTATGCAATAGCCGCGCGTCCCTGGCGGGACTGGCCGTTGGTCGGCTCAGCGAGTCAGTATCCGAAGCTGCAACGTTAAGAGACGCCGAAAAAAGGCTTTTGTGTATCGCGGATTAACCACGAGCTTTGATTGACGTTCACGTAAACGTCAGCTAGTTGATAATCATGGCTTCAGTCCCGGCATATGCATCAATCGCGCCCCATCCAGACCGGGACGAATTCTCAATTTCCGACCTTTCGCTAGAATTCGCTGTGAGCGCCCGGGCGCTGAGATTTTATGAGGACGAAGGGCTGATTGCGCCGCAGCGCCGCGGCACCGCGCGTGTTTATTCCGCGCGCGATCGCGCTCGCTTGGCTTGGATTCTACGCGGCAAGCGTGTCGGGTTCAGCCTCGCTGAAATTCGCGAAATGATTGATTTATACGATGTCGGCGATGGTCGTCGCGCACAGCGTGAGGTGACGTCTGCCCGGTGCAAGGATCGGGTGGCGCTGCTGACGGCGCAGAGGCAGGACATCGACGCCGCCATCGATGAACTGACGCAATTCGTGGCCCTGCTTGAGTCAGAGCTCGTATCAGACAAGCACAAGGACTGACCCATGCCGAAATATACGCCGCCCTTGCGCGATACGCGCTTTGTCCTTGATCATGTCGTCGGGCTGAAAGCCTATTCAAACCTTCCAGGTTTTGGCAGCGCGACCCCTGACGTGGTGGAGGCGGTCTTGACCGAGGGTGGCAAGTTCGTCGCTGAGGTCTTGTTCCCGATCAATCATTCTGGCGATCAGGAAGGCTGCACCCGCCATGCCGATGGCTCGGTCACAACGCCGGCTGGTTTTAAAGATGCTTACAACCAGTTTGTCGAAGCTGGCTGGCCAACCCTTGGCGCGCCAGAGGAGTTTGGAGGGCAAGGCATGCCCTATGTCGTCTCGACCGCGTTTGAGGAGTATATGGTTTCGTCCAATATGGCATTTGGCATGTATCCCGGCCTCACGCATGGAGCGATTGCATCACTGCTCGTGAAAGGCTCACCAGAGCAACAGCATAAATATATTCCCAAGATGGTTTCGGGTCATTGGGGCGGCACGATGAACCTGACAGAGCCGCAATGTGGCACCGATCTAGGCCTGATCCGCACCCGCGCCGAGCCTCAGGCTGACGGCAGCTGGGCGATCACGGGCACAAAAATCTTCATCTCGTCTGGCGAACATGACCTGACAGAAAACATCATCCATCTTGTTTTGGCAAAAACCCCCGGCGCACCTGAATCAAGCAAAGGTATTTCTCTGTTTGTTGTGCCAAAGTTCATCGTGAATGACGATGGCTCGCTTGGCGCGCGTAATACCGTCAGCTGCGGCTCGATCGAACACAAGATGGGCATTCATGCAAATTCCACCTGCGTGATGAATTATGACGGTGCGAC
>JBBQAU010000031.1:0-16298 GCA_038316685.1 Sphingomonadales bacterium | reverse complement strand
CGCCCGGTAAACGGCATTGCGTCGCTCGCGCTAGAAGCGACCGACAGCTACGTCGTCTTCGCGCCAGATCTCGGTCGGCCGGTTGAAATCAATGCATCGGACGAACCCGCCTTGATCAAATGGGCATCCAAGCGGCTGGAGCGAAAAGTCGCAATTCCAAACCTGTCCTCATCGGGATATCGGTTCATTGGCGGCCGGGTAGTGCCCACGCCACACGGACCTGCGGCGCTGTATATGTTCGAAAACAAGGCCGGCACGCGACTGGTTATGTTGTCGCGCCCCATGAAGATCGATCGCGATGCGCCGCTCGTTCCGGGGTCCTCGGGTGATACCGCATCGGTCAGCTGGGCGCAGGACGGCCTCGGCTTCAGTCTGGTTGGACCGCTTAGCGCGAATGTGCTGCAGCCGATCGCCGACAATGCCAAGGCGCAAACAGGCCCGACAACCTAACCTTATTGGGACTGGTTGAAGCCGGGAATAAATAACCCATGCGGTTGTCTATCGGACGAAGCTGCTTCATCCGGAAGTTGGCAACCGGCAGCTACGCGCCCGGTTTTCGTCGTTTGCCACTCCATTTTGCTGACCCAACAGCAGCCATTCATTCTCGCGCTCGAATGAGAAAAAAAAGCCGCCATTTCTTTGTTGAGCTTGATCGGCGATAGGCAGGACATGGGTTTCAAGAAAACTTCTGAGATAATTCTCATCCTTGGCGATCAGTTGTCGCCAGACATTGCGGCTTTAAAGACCGCCGACAAATCGACGGCTGTCCTCCTGATGTGCGAGGTGGCCGCCGAAGCCACCTATGTCCGCCACCATCAGAAGAAGGTTGCATTTATCTTCAGTGCTATGCGCCATTTTGCCGATGAGTTGAGACGGGCGGGATGGACGGTTGACTATGTACGGCTGGACGATCACGACAATACCGGTTCCCTGAGAGGCGAAGTCAAGCGCGCCGTAAAACGCCACGGAACCACGAATGTCATCGTGACGGCACCCGGCGAGTGGCGCGTCCTGAACGATATGCAGGGCTGGCCCTCCACACCGACAATCCTGCCGGATGATCGTTTCTTATGTAGCACCGCTGACTTCGCTGACTGGGCCGAGGGCCGCAAGGCACTTCGGATGGAATATTTCTATCGCGATATGCGCCGCAAAACCGGCTTGCTGATGAATGGCGATCAACCCGAAGGCGGGCAGTGGAATTACGATCATGACAACCGCAAGTCTGCCAAAGGAGAGCAGCATTTTCCCGATGTGCCACGCTTCGCCCCCGATGCGATCACACTTGAGGTGCTGGCGTTGGTCGCCGAACGTTTTGCTGATCATTTCGGTGATCTTGAGCCCTTCTGGTTTGCCACAACCCGGGCTGAGGCGCACTCGGCGCTGGCGCATTTCGTCGATAATGCGCTCGCAGGATTTGGTGATTTTCAGGACTCGATGCTGCTGAAAGAGAAGTTTTTAAGCCATGCGGTGATTGGGCTCTACATTAATTGCGGGCTGCTCGATCCGCTTGCTGTCTGTCGCGTGGTTGAGGCGGCATATCGAAAAGGGCAGGTGCGACTGAATGCGGCGGAAGGTTTTATCCGGCAGATCATCGGCTGGCGCGAATATGTGCGCGGTATTTACTGGCTAAAAATGCCCGGTTACGCCGCCAATAACGCCTTGGAGGCGACCAGGCCGCTTCCCGATTTTTACTGGAGCGGGAATACGCAAATGGCTTGTGTCCGCGCCTGTGTGCAGCAAACGCGCGAGGAGGCCTATGCCCACCACATCCAGCGGCTGATGGTGACCGGCAATTTCGCCTTACTTGCAGGGGTTGATCCGCACGCGGTGCATCTATGGTATCTGGCGGTCTATGCCGATGCATATGAATGGGTGGAACTACCCAACACGATGGGTATGAGCCAATTCGCCGACGGGGGCCTGCTTGCCTCCAAACCCTATGCGGCAAGCGGCGCCTATATTCATCGCATGTCGGATTATTGCAAAGGCTGTAGTTTCGATGTGAAGGCAAAAAATGGCCCCGGGGCCTGCCCGTTTAACTATCTCTATTGGGACTTTTTGGTGCGCCACGATGTCCGCCTGCGCGGCAATCCGCGGATGGCGCAAATGTATCGCACCTATGACAAGCTGTCCGATGAGCGCAAACTGGCTATTGCCGATGACGCTCGGCTGTTCCTGGCCAAATTGTGAGTTTTTTGCGGTGCTGCCGCGCTCAGGCCGCGCCACCCGTCCCGCGGCATTTATCCGAACAATATTTGACGTTTTCCCAATCTCGTTCCCATTTTTTCCGCCAGCTGAACGGGCGTTGGCACGTGAGGCATATCTTGCTCGGCAGCTCAGATTTTTTGCGCATCTTGGCCATGTTATAGGTCCAGCAGCAGTTGCGACTTTACGGGCCGGGGCTTGAATGCTCGCGCCTGGGCCCCGCGTCGAGCCCTGGGACCGGCGC
This sequence comes from Sphingomonadales bacterium, assembly GCA_038316685.1. Classification (GTDB taxonomy): domain Bacteria; phylum Pseudomonadota; class Alphaproteobacteria; order Sphingomonadales; family Sphingomonadaceae; genus Sphingomonas. Next base: position 13,846 of record JBBQAU010000031.1, on the reverse strand, counting down.
GTGATCCGTGCTTGACGAAAACGCCTTGTGCCTCGGCGCGCGCTTCTGCTGATTTACGCCGACTGAAAATCTCGTCCTTGGCGCGCTTGGTCGCCGACTTGTGATCGACCAGCGGCGGGGGATAGTCGGGACAGAGCGCCAAGCAGGTGTCGCCATCAATCCGCCAAGGCTCATGGACCAGCGCACCGGCGACGGCCGCCAGTTCTGGCACCCAGGTGCGGATGAAATTGCCGCTTGGGTCCTGATCATGGCCTTGTTTGACGGGGGAATAGACGCGGATCGTGTTGATACCAGTCTCGCCCGACTGCATCTGGCACTGCGACCAGTGAATGCCGGGTTCAAAATCAACAAATTTGCGGGCCAGCACCAACCCCGCCTCCTGCCACGGCAGCCACAAATCATAGGTCGCAAATGACATCAGCATCGCGCGCATGCGGAAGTTGATCCAGCCATGCGCATTTAGATAACGCATAGCAGCATCGATAAAAGGATAGCCAGTGCGCCCGTCGCTCCAGGCTTGCAGATGCGCGGCGTTGCCGGGCATTGGCCGCATGCCGATATATATTTTGGCAAATGGTTCCCACTCGATCACAGGTTCGCTCTCGAGCTTTTGGATGAAATGGCAATGCCAATGGAGCCGTGCGGTGAAGGACCGGATCGAGCGTGCCCAAACGCTATGCCCAGCGAGTCGCTCGACCAACAACTGGGCGGCGCGACGCTCGGCCGCTTGGCAGACTTCGCGTATCGAAAGCGTGCCATAAGCGAGGTATGGAGAAAGCCGCGAGCAGGCATGCTCTGCTGTGACGGGTGACGACATTTCACGGGTATAATGCTCGCCTCGGTCGTGCAGGAAGCTTTCCAGTAAGGCGAGGCCGGCCAATCGACCCGGTGCCTGCAAATGGACAAGCCCATCGGGGGTCAGCCCGAGCTCATCGCAGCCAGGCAGGCGATCACCATGCACAGGCTCTGCCCATGCAATTTCGGGTATCGGCGTGACGGGCTGCTGCATCATCTTGTCCCAGCGCTTCGCCCAATAATCGCGATTTTGCCGCCGCCCACGATGCACGCCGAACTGCCGACGCTCCGCCCAAGGGATTGCATAGGCGCTCGCCCACGCCTTGACATCCAGGTCGCGCGCGAAAGTCCAGCCATTGCCAGTCTCCTCATGAGACCACAGATCAAAGGTGCCGAGGCTTTGGCGCAGCGCGTCAAAGATTTCTGTGGCGACGCCGGTCCGAATGATAAGCTGACCGCCGCGTCCTGCGATATCGGTGCCCAGTTCGGCAATGCAGCCGCGCCAGAATTGCCATTGCCGCGCAGACGTATCAGGCAATTGCCAATAGTCGGGCTCGACAATCACCAGTGGCAGCACCGGCCCACGTCGTGCGGCCTCAGCGAGTGCCGCGTGATCATCCAGCCGCAGGTCGCGCTTGAACCAGACCAGCTGGATCGTCATGCGCCAATTAGTCCAGGGATTTTATCTTTGAAGGCGAAGAAGCCTTTGGCTGCGTGGGGCCATGCGGCACTGTCCCAATCACGGCGGACAGGCACCAGCGCGATACCGGCTGAGGCAAGCGCTGGAGCAACGACTGCCAACCGGTCGCTGACCGGGCCAACCGGGGCATAAGCTGTTACGATTGCCTTTAGCTTGTGCGCCTGCGCCCAACCAAATAGATTGTCGCTATCCAGCGTGTCGATCAATGTAGCTGGTGTGCGCAATAGCGCGGCATTCCTGGCCAGGGCTTCGCGAAGGGCGGCGTCGGTGAAGGCGCTTACGCCTGCCGACCGGTTCTCCAGTATCGGTGCCGCTGCTAGCGCGGTTATGCGCATGTGCCCAAGATCAATGCTTTCGGGATGCAAATCTTCCGCCGTCAACAGCAACCCTACGGCGCCCTTCGGCATTGCTGGGGATGCCGCGATTGGCAGGGCAACGACCGGCACTTCGCCTGGCGGCCCGGCCCCATGGATGAAGCGTTGGGGCGTAAACCGTCCATTGGTAAATTTGGCGATGTTGTCGGCTTGGGCGAGATAGATTTTGCCAGCGGTTTGCAATCCTGCCACCCACCTCCAGGAAAGCGTGTTCGAGGCAGGATCGCCGTCAAGCAAATGATGATAAAAGAAATCTGCCCCAAGCTGCCAGGGCAGCCCAAGCGTGAAAATCCACAGGCTGGCAAACCACATCCGCGCATGATTGTGGAGATAGCCCGTTTCCTTCAACTCCACCGCCCATGCATCAAAACAGTCAATCCCCGTCGTGCCTGCGCAAGCAGCATCATAGGCAGCTGAGCGGGGTAAATCGGCGACATCTGCCTGATACCGCGTCCAAACCGATGGCCGCATCTCGAGCCAGCCCTTCCAATAGGTACGCCAGCACACCTCTTGAATGAATTTTTCCGCATCGGTGAACCGGTGACGCGTCAGCACGCGCTTGATCACCTCCTGCTCGGTGATGAGGCGGTGCCGGATATAGGGCGATAACATCGAGATATTGGCGCGATTACCCGGCCCATGATCAAAATTGCGCTGCTCGGTATAGCGTCGCCCGGCTTGCGGCAAAAAAGCTTCGAGCGCAGCTAATGCTGCTGCGCGTGACGGCGGATATTTTTGGGACATATAAGGAACGTTATCAGCTTTTGAGTAGCGGCAACAGCCAGCGGAAAGAAGTGGATCCAGGTGAGCGGCTGAGCTGCCACGTTTCTGTCATAATCTCGTATCGTTGAACCGCACTCGAACCTGCGCCCATCGGTCGGCAATGAACTGACGGGTCATTCAGATAGGGAGGTCGTTTTCCGTTGGTCAGTTTGCTTCCACCTTGCTCGCAACAGGGATCATCACCTCGTTCCGACGCAGAAACCATAAGGTCCAAGGGGGATCATATTGCGCCAGGGATGGAGGACCAACCGCTTGCAGATGGCGTGCATTTAAGAACCCCGATAACAAAAGCGTCTTGGCGTCGACATCAGCCTGCTTGGCCAGTCCGCTGAACCGGATCACGGCCAAGCGAATGGCGGGCATGCCGCGAAGCTTCACTATGGGATTGTTCGGCTTAGGCAGCGTATCGAGCGTGGATCCTTGTGGCATGATGAACCTTATTACCCAGGCTCCGTCGGCTCCCGTCTGCAACACCGGCGCTGTCATCGCGATCTTCTCGCTGGCGGTCTGCATGACCGGCGCTGTCATCGCGATACTCTTTTTGCGTGTGTTACCGCCGAAAATATAGCCAGCGAGAAGCCCAAATCCTTTGCTCGCCGCCTGTCTGCGATCGCCTTTCACAGAGACTTCAGCGACGACCATGGCGGGATAGTCGCGGACTTCGAATTCGCCTTGAGCGAGCTTGATGGTGAACGACGGTTCTTCGGTGGCCATGGCGGGTGTCCCGATCAGGTTGAGCCCCAGCATCAAGGCAAAGATTAATCGCTTCAAAATGGCTGCCCGCCCACTTTTCGCAGGCACGCGCAGCTGAACTTTCGTTCCGCTGACGAGCCTAACCAGGATAGCGTCATGTTGTTGCACAAAGCCGGATTGACCTTTAGCGGCAACACTTTGTTTTAGCTTGAACCCATCTTCCGTCATGCAGCGCGCCGGGCAGGATCAGCCTTTTTCGGATAGGGCGCGATGACAGCCTCGGGATTGACGCGACCGACCAGCGTATTGGCAAAGCCGTGGTTGATGTCGCGGTGATGCGCTTCGTCGGCCCGAACCATCAGCACGACATCACGCAGTGTCGCATCCTTTGGCAGCATCCAGTAATGCCGGGCAATCGCTGGCGCGGGGACGTTTTCGACATGGCCGTCATCGATCTGCGCCAGATATTGGCTGTAACTGATGACAGCCTCTTCCTCAAAATAGCCGACAACACGGTGCGCTGTGGCCGGGCTGAGAAGGTACAGCCCCGAAAAGCCGATATAAAACACCCATTGCACGGCAATGATCAAGAATCGTTCAAACGCCGAGGGTTGCGCAATCTCGATGAACGTCATCAAGTGCATGCGCTCGTTTTCCGCCTCCTCCATCAGGATTCGTATCCAACCGCGATCGTCGCTCATCTGGCGCAAACAGCGCAGGTGCGTCATCGAGGCACCGACCATGCCTGGCACAGCCGCGACTGTTTCGAGAACGATGGCACGGTGGCCATAACGCTTGGAAAAGAAACCATCGGCCACCGCGCGGAGCAGTTTGGTAAAGCAAAGCGCGATCCGGTCTGAAACACCGGCGGGCGTTGTATGAGAAATGACATCCACGAGCTGTAACTTGGGACTACGCACGGCTGACGACCTCTTGGTTGATTGACGTTTACGTAAGTCTACGCCTAAATCTTTCAAGCCCGGTATTTGGTCCGGGATGCAGCATGGTGCGGTGCCGGACGGGTGCCGTTTCTCAAGAATCGATAGCCACGGATCTGGTCAGTTGCATCTGCTCCATCGACACGAACGCCGATGAGTGGCGAATAGCGCCGACGCGCTTGTGTGAGGCATCAAGTGCCTGCGATTACGGACCCGCGACTGGCCGCGCGAGCTGATTCGCCGGGCCGAGGGAGGATAAATGACTGACGAGCCGTTTCCGGAATTACCAAAGGGTGCCTTTGCCAAGCAGGACACTGGCGATGATCTGGCCTTTTACGCGCCGCCCCGGCTGGTTACCCACATCGATGAGAACGCGACTGTCGCGCTGACCGGTTTTTACCGAAAGATATTGCCGAAAGGCGGGCGCGTGCTGGACTTGATGTCAAGCTGGGTCAGCCACCTGCCTGAGGATTGCACTTATACCGAAGTTGTTGGCCACGGCATGAATGTCGAAGAGCTCGGTGCAAATCCGCGGCTCACTGACTGGTTCGTGCAAAATCTGAATCAGAACCCCGCTCTCCCCCGCAACGATCAGTCGTTCGACGCCGCCATGTGCTGCGTTGGCGTGCAATATTTGCAGCGGCCACTGGAGGTGTTCGCTGAAGTCTGCCGGGTCCTCATCCCAGGCGCACCCTTTGTCGTCAGTTTTTCAAACCGCTGCTTTCCGACGAAGGCTGTGGCGATCTGGCGCGCGCTCGATCGCACCGGTCACACAGCATTGGTGAAGGTCTATCTCGAGCGTTCCGGCTTCGTCGATGTGCAGGTCGATCTTCTGGCTGACGGCGGCACTAGCGACCCCCTCGTCGCGGTAACGGGGCACGCTTGAGCTCCGAATCAGAAGTTGCGCAGCCTCAAAAGTCGATGGTCAGCTTCGCGCCCATTTGTCGTCGTTCAGCTTCTCTAAACGAGATTTAAGAACCGACCGTTTCACTCGAGACGACAAAACGCCCATGTGCGTCATCGGTATAACCATTGCCTGACACAGAGGCGTCAAATTTCGGTCCTCGAACTGTAACTCGACTTGCACTAATTTTACGCAATCACCCTCTAGGTCCAGCGGCGTCGGCAATGATGCACCGAGCAAATTATCTAGGGGGCTAGTGATGGACATTGTAATCGGGCGCGTTCGTTTAATTGCGTTGGCAGGGGCTTCGATTCTGGTGGTAACGCCAGCGCTGGCGCAGGAACAAAGTCGAGGAGCGCGCGCGGACGATATCATCGTTACTGGCTTTCGGGCTCAGAACCGGCTGGCTATCGAGGCCAAGCGCTCCAGCGAAATCATTGCTGAGTTCCTCAAAAGCGATGATATCGGCCAGCAGCCCGATTATAATATTGCAGACAGTTTCCGTCGCCTGCCCGGGGTTCAGACGGTTTTCGACGAAGATGAAGGCCGTTACGTGTCGGTGCGCGGGCTGAACCCGAGCTTCACCATTGGTGCGTTCGATGGCGGAACGATGGCGACCGCCGAGCGCGGCAATCGCCAGCTCAACCTAGAGGCCATTCCTTCAACGTCAGTATCGTCGCTCGAAGTGCTCAAATCGCGCACGCCCGACATTGAGGGCAATGCGATCGGCGGCTCGATTAATCTCGTTACGCGTTCGGCATTCGACAGGCCCGGCCTTTATATCTTCGGAAATGCTCTCATCGGCACCTCGGATTCGATGAGTGTGCCGGGACGCGGCTTTGGTCGCAATAGCGACGATGGGCTAAACTTTCGCGCTGATGCGACGCTGTCGACGCGCTTCGGGCCAAATGACAATTTCGGCTTCATGATTTCCGGCTCGTTCAGCCGCAAGCGCCGCGACCAAGAGCGGCTTTTGCCGCAGGTTGTTCCGGTGACGACCCCGCAGGTCTTGGCAGGGGGAACGCCGCCGGTTGCAGTTGCGGGGACAAATCTGCTCTGGTCCAACTTTCCAAATACAATTGATCGTTACGGCGGCACAGCAAAGATCGAGGCCCGGCCCGCCCCCGGTCTCGAGGCCTCGCTCGCTTATACCTATTTCACCCAAGACGACAATGAATTGCGCCATTCCCAGCAACTGCTCAACACCAGCGGCGGCAGCTTCGTGAGGTTCAACGACTTTCCCATCCGCAAGCCATTGCACGTCGGGCAAGCCAAGCTAAACTACAAAACCGACAATAATCACGAGTTTGCATTGCGGGGGTCCTATTCACAAGCCACTTTTCTTGAGCCTTCAAACGAGACTGCTTTTAACCTGATTGCACCGGCGGCAACTTTCAACCTCGGGCTGGATGGCGCGTTTCCGGTATTGACCGGCACCAGCGCGCGTGTCGCCGATGCAGGCCAATATCGCTTCACCCAATACCGGCCTTATGAGGATAATTCGACCGACAAGGTCACCGAGGGCCAGTTCGATTACGGCTGGAACAAAACGAAGGACGCCGAAGGTTTCGGGTTGGGGGCTGGCGCCAAATTCCGCCAGACGATACGTGACAATCAGCGGACGCAGAACTTCTTCAACCCGGCGACGGGGGTTGATTTGCGGCTCAGCCAGTTCAACCAGGCGGAAAACTATCGTCCTATCTTCGCCGACTTCAACCAGCTGTTCGTTGATTTCCAGAACTTCCAGACTTTCTTTAACGCCAATCAGGGCAGCTTTGTTCGCGACGCGGTGGCGAGTGCGCGGCAGAATATCGGCGGCGACTGGCGGTTCCGGGAAGATGTCGGCGCGGGCTATGGGCTTATCCGCCACAAGGGCGAACGGCACACAATCATCATTGGTGGGCGCTACGAGAAGACTGATGTCGCGGCGACCAGCGTCGTGCGGCGCACGGTGGGAGGGGTCGATCAGTTTACCACAGTGACGCGTAACAGCAGCTATGATGACTTCCTGCCGTCGGTCACCGGACTCTATGACATTACCGACAGCTTCCGGGTCCGCGCCGCATATTTCAAGGGCGTTGGCCGACCGAATCCCAATTCGGTGGCCGGGCAGGAATTGATCAACGCTGACGATTCAATCAGCCGTCCCAACCCTAGTCTCGGGCCGCGCCGGGCCGATAGCTATGAGGTTAGCTTTGAATATTATCTGCCCGATCAACTAGGTATCATTGCTCTTGCGGCCTTCCACAAGAGCATCAGGGGCGAGATCTTTACCTTCGCGTCACAAGAGACGATCGACGGCGTATTGCGGACGGTTACCCAGCCACGCAATGCCGAAGGAGCCTCGGTAACGGGCTTTGAAGCCAATGTCGTTCTCAACAAGCTGGCTTTCCTGCCAGGGTTTCTCAGCGATTTCGGCGTTTCGGGCAATGTGACCTTCCTTGGCGGCAACATCGACATTCGGGATGCGACGACGCGACGCACGCTCGATCAGTTGCCGGGCCAAGCCGATTTCCTCGCAAATGCTGCAGTATTTTATGAGCGCGGACCTGTGCGTGCCCGGCTGACGTATTCACATGTCGGGCGGTTTCGCAATGCGGTTAACGCCTCCACCCCGGCTGCCGACCAAACGACGGCTGCTTTTAATCAACTCGATGCGCAGGCCCGGATCAAGCTGACCGACCGGGTCGAGATCATCGCCGAAGCGCGCAACCTCACTAATGCAGCGCGGCTCATCTTGACCGGGCCGAACCAGGACATTGCTCGTGATATTAATCGTTTCGGTCGGCAATATTGGCTGGGTGTGACGTTCACGTGGTGACTGTTCGGCACGGGCGCGCGGCGATACTTGCCGGATTATGGCTGGCAGCACTAGCCGGCGCAAGCGAGCAACGACCTGGGCAATCATTAGCCGCTGCACAACCCGCAGAAGCGGTGGTGTCTGGGCCGATCGGCGCAGAGCTTTGCGTTGGAAACAATGGTGAGCGCTGTGCGCTCGCACCGGGGGTAACCTATCGCCGGATCGTCCGGCATGGTCCCAAGCCGCTGGTGATGCATTTGGCGGAAGTTGATCTTGCTGCGCCGGGGGTCCGTGTCTCGATGACGCCCGCGGACACCGCAGCGGGTATGGAATACCGAGCGACGCCGGTCAGCGGCTTTGTCATGCGGAGTGGCGCCGTGGTGGCCGTGAACGCCAGTTATTTTTTACCCTTTGTCGGAGGATCGCTAGCGGGCGAGAATTTTGTGCCCCAAGTGGGGGCGGCGGCAGATGCTTCAGGCGCAGTCCTCGCAGGCGGCGTTTATGTATCCAAGGCCGACACAGTGGACGCCCGAGCTGATTCGATGGCCTGCTTCGCCGTCGGTCGGGCCGTGATCGTTGAGGGTCAGAAGTGCCCCGAAGGCTTTACGGAGGGTGTTTCAGCCGGGCCGAGATTATTGAACACTGGCGCTGAAGTACCGCGTCGGGCCATGGGGCGCGATGGCGTTTTTCACGGGGCAATCCCCCTGGAGGGTGCAGCGGCAGAGGCGGCTCTCGTCGCCGCGCCTTCGACACCCGCGCGAGGTGGCGGTGGCCCCCGAACAGCGCTGGGTATCGATCCGGCGGGCACCCGGCTGTGGCTGGTGGTCGCCGATGGGCGGCAGCCCGGCTATAGCGAAGGCGCATCGAACGCAGATTTGCTCGCGCTGTTCCGTGATCTTGGTGCAACAAACGCGATGAGCCTCGACGGCGGCGGTTCCGCGACGATGGTGGCGCGGGGCCCAGCCGGGCCAATCGTTCTGAGCCGACCAATTCACACCGGCGTGCCTGGACGCGAGCGGCCCGTCGCCAATCATCTGGGCGTGTTTGTCGATGGTTTGGCGGCAGGGCCGCGTGGCGGAGCTTTGCTGCCCGCAAAACCAGAGCGACCAATCGCGCGGTATGATGCAGTGCTGGAGCGCGTTTACGGCGCTCCCGAAGCGCGACAGGGAGTTGCGGTTGATGCAACGCATTTTTATGCCGTCGTGAACACCGCCATCGGCAAATATGATCGCCAGACGGGTCGGCTGGTGACGCGTTGGGCGGGGCCGCGCGGGGGATTGATCCGGCATATCAACAGCTGCACGGTTGTCAGCACGGAGCTGGTGTGTGCCCATTCGAATCATCCTGAAGTGCCGCACGGATCAACGGTTGAAGTGTTCGACACAGCAACGTTGCGGCACAAAACGAGTGTGAGCCTTGGCAACCGGGACGAGGGATCGCTGACGATTGCCGAGCCCATGGGCGACGGATGGCTGCTCGGCTTTGCGCAGTATTCAGACGAAACAGGGGTGCCGTTTAAGGGCCATGATTATTCACAGCTGATCAGCACGGATAGCGCATGGCGGCGGCGCGAGGGTTGGCTAATCCCGCCAGCGATCCGCAAGCGGATGGCCCCGCAGGCGGCGTCTGGCGGCGCGATTGGCAACGATGGGCTGCTTTACCTGTTCGGGCACACCCTGCCTGAAATGTATGTCCTGGCGCGTCCGGTGATGGGCGCGGAACTGATCCAGTTGGCGACAATCGACATCGCGGTAGAAGGTCAGGCTTTTGCCTTCGACCCAATTGATTCGCGGCGGATTTTCGCGATCGATCGGCCAAGCGGAACTGTCCGGGTGTTCCGCCTCCCTATAATGCAAGCATTGCCAGCAGATGCGCAGCAGTTCGAAGGGCGTCTGATTGGTTCAAAGCTAGAGGGGCCCAAGGTGAGGCGCGGAGTTCGCTAGATCGCCCACCCGCAGCGCAATGAACATCGCATTATTGTTCAAAAAGCACAACCATCGACAACCCGCTAGCCGACCGCTCTTTTTGCTGCATATCAAAACGCATGATGGAACCGGGCGCTATCGTCCCCGTTATGATGCGGTGGTCAGTCGACATTGATCCAAATCATCCGTTCGTTTTTTTTAAAACAGATCAGGCTGTCGAAGACCGATGGGAGATGCTCCAATCGATTACGATCTTATAACCTGTTTAATCCAGAGGATAAACTCATGAATCTTGACACCATCGAAGGCACTGCCACTGAATTTGGCGGAAATCTGAAATCAAAAACCGGTAAAGTGACTGGCAATGCCCATACCGAAATGTCGGGAAAGGCTACCGAAATGTCGGGCACCGTGCAGAAACTTTATGGCGAAGCCCGTGACGCCGTGCAGGGCGCAATTGATTCAGCGTCACCAGCCGTCAGAGACAGTGCTGAGCAGTTGATCGATTTTTCAAAGCGCAAGCCGCTGATCTCATTGGCTGCGGCAAGCATCGTCGGATATGCGGTTTATAACGCGCTGCAGTCGCGCTGATCAGGCGGGTCAAACGCGATAACCGACCATCCATCTTGTGATGTTTTAAGAACCGCTGTCGGTGCCCTGACGGGTCGCTGACAGTGGTTTTTTTGCAGACCAAGGTTTGTTCGGCGGTCAAGTCGTTGCGCTTGCCAATTTTGTGCGACGGCAAAGGAACGCTAGTGCTCCGCGAACTATTAGCTTGATCTCTGTAGTGGGTATTTAATCGCTCGATGAAAAACGTTTGGCTCATCTACAACCCGACCGCGGGCAACAACTTGAAATCGACGCTTGAGGCGATCGACGATGCGGTGTCTGAGGGGGGCGGAAAGATTCAGGGGATGACACGGTTTCCCGATCAGTCGCTGCCCGAACTAAAAGACCTGAGGAACGTTGATACTGTTGTCGTTGCCGCTGGAGACGGAACGATTAACGCTGCCTCAAGCGCGCTTGACAATTGGCCCGGGCGATTGCTGGTTTTGCCCTGTGGCACGATGAACATGTTGCCCCGCCTCCTGCACGGCACCAGTGACAGCAAGACGATCTTGCATGATGCCACTACGGCACTTTCTGAATCGCTTCCCATCGTGATAACCGCAGATCATCAGGCGCTTGTCGGCGTCTTGATCGGGCCGGCGGCGATGTGGGTGCATACCCGTGAGGCCGTGAGGAAAGGCAAATGGCATCAGTTGGGCCGCGCGCTGCGCCTGGCCTGGCTGCGAAGTTTTTCCCATTCGATCCGTATCATCGAAAATGGTCGTCGTTCGCGGGCGTATCGGGCCATCTACGTCGCCCCTGATGGAAACCAGCTGCGTGTCGTGAAGATCAGCGCGAGGGGCTTTCGCCAGGGTATCAGTGTGGGCTGGCATTGGATGCGCGGGGACGTGTCGGTTGCAACGGGTGTCACAGAGGAGCGGCTTGACGCGCTGGTGCTTGCAGTAACGCGACCGACCTTTGCCCTGTTTGACGGCGAGCCGACCTATTTACCGGCAGGTGCACGACTGAGCCCGGGTTGCACGCGCGTGGAATTTGTGACCACGGCGCGGTGACACGGCTTTACCATATTTCCGACGTGCATTTCGGGCGGGAGGACCGTCACGCGATTGACCGCTTTGCCGAAATTGTTCGGTCCGAGCGACCCGACGCCGTCGTTGTCACAGGCGATCTGACGACGCTTGCCCGACGATCAGAATTCGAATCGGCGGCGCGCTGGCTCAACGCGCTTGAGGTGCCGGTAACGCTGGACGTCGGCAATCACGATCTTCCGGTGTTCAATCCCTTTGCGCGCGTCCTTGCTCCCTACCGCCGTTTTGACCGGCTCGAACTGACGCTGCCCCGCCCCGTATTGCCCGGGGTTAGCCTTGTGTCGTTGAAGACGACTGCGCGCGTCCAGGCGCGAACAAACTGGGCGCATGGCTGGGTGCAGCGGGAAAGGTTGACGCAGGCCGTTGCAACCTTGCGGGATGCGCCAGCTGCAAATGTCAAGATTGTGACGTGCCATCACCCGCTGTTTGATACAGGCCTGGTGCGTCACGACGGACTGACGCGCAACGGCGTTACCGCGTTGGCGGCTTTGGCCGACGCAGGGGCAGACATTGTGCTGTCAGGCCATGTCCACGACCCGTTCGACTTCGTTTGGAAGGATGGCCCAAAACCGCTGCGGCTGGTCGGGGCGGGTACTCTGTCGGATCGGCAGCGACAGACCGCCCCAAGTTTCAACCAAATCGATATTGACGGCCGTATGGTCCACGCCAAGGTGCGCATTTTCAGCCCCGATTGATTGGCGAGCGGGCGGCATTATTTTGCACGATGCGAACGCGATCCAGTTGAGCGTGCCGCCTTCGGCCAGCGTTCACCGGCCGGCCAAAGAATAAGAGGGAGCCCGCTACAGGGCCCCGTCTTGAAGCTTATTTCTTGATCGTTCCGGCGCGAACAGCATCGGCACGATTGTCCATCGCGTCCGCCCTGTTTTCGCCAGTCGCACGGACAGCAGCTGCGCTGTTGTCCATTATCTTTTCGGCAGTCGAGTCCATGCCATCGGTGCGATTATCAAGCGTCTCTGCCCGAGCTTCCATATTGTCGGCCATCGACTCGGAATTGTCGCGCATCGCGTCAGCTTGTTCGTCAATCGCGTCGGCCCTGTTTTCGGCCGCGTCGGTCGTTGCGCCACCGCATGCGCTGAGGCTGATCGTCGACAGCATGCCAACCGAGATCATCATTGCAAAACCAAATCCACGTTTCATCATTTCCACTCCTGTTAGTTTGGGCAACCGTTGATGAACACGGCTGACGGTAGTTCGTTCCACTGGGCCGCCGCTGACACTTTTTTTTGAACGGGCTGGAACCAGCTTTGGGTATTGGCGTTCTTAACGCGATGGCTGGCCGCCATACTCTCCCCAGAGGCACTTTAAGCTCCCCCGCTATGTCTCCGCCGCCAGCTATCACCACTTTGGGCCCGCCAGTAACTGGCGGGCCCATTTTTTGTCGCCAGACATTGACGCAATTGCGGGACTGCTCCGGGCAGAGCGCTCAGCCCGGGCATCATCGGGTGATTGTAGATTAGCGCTTTTCAGCCATCAGTTTAGCCTTTTGATCGGCCAGTTGCTGGCCAAGCGCCTTTAGGTCCATGGTGCTTCCACGACATTCCGGGAAAAGCTCATTTTCCTCTTCCTTGACATGATGGTTGATATATTCGCCAAGTACGGTGACTTTCGCGTCAAACAGCGGCTCGCCCGCAGCGCTCGACTGGATTTGGCTAATCAGTTCCTTGGCGCTGGCATGTTCAACTTCTGCCTCATCGAGCAAATCATCATCGTCCAAAGCCGCATAGGCAGCTGGATAAAAAATTTCTTCCTCGATCTGCGCATGAATGGTCAGCGCCAAACAGATTTTATCGGCGACCTTCTGCTTTGTTGCCTCGTCGGACGCCTTTTCGAATTCGGCGAACAAGGTCCGAACCTCACGATGTTCGGTCTTGAGCAGTTTGATCGCGTCCATTGGTCGCGCGCTGTCGACGGCCTTCTTGCGATACTACTTTGACCCGGTTTTCGGACGCGCTTGTGATTTACTGGTGCTCTTGGTTGCCGTGATAATTTTCCTTTTGGGGCGGCAAACCCGCGACCGATCGTGCGGTTCCCATCCGATGGTGGAATCGGTCGCGGACTCGCTTTGCGACTTTTGAGCGGAACCGCGCGCCTCCCACCGCGTTGCCGTTTCTCCATCCAAGGAGACTTCAGATGATTTCCAATGAACATGATACCCGCACCATTAACGGACTGATTGCCACCACAATCGACAGTGTCGATGGCTACCGCGCAGCCGCAACCGAGATCAAAAATCGGGAGATTGCCGCGCTCATGCT
>JBBQAU010000030.1:0-16351 GCA_038316685.1 Sphingomonadales bacterium | reverse complement strand
GCGCTTCAGCTGGTTGATATCTCGAATAATATCGGCGATTCGCGTTCGATGATGACGCACCCTTTCTCCACCACTCATTCTGGCGTCGCGGAGGAGAAGCGACTTGAGATGGGCGTGACGGAGAATCTGTTGCGCCTGAATATCGGGCTTGAGGACCCGCTTGACGTCATTGACGATTTGGATCGGGCGCTTGTCAGTGTCGGGCTATAGCCGCGTGATGAAATCGCTTTTCCCCAACGTCGCTGAAACACGGGGGGTGATTGTCCGCGTCTCGGTGAGCTATCTGGCGGAACAATCTGATCCAGCGCGCGGTCGTTGGTTCTGGGCCTATCATATCCGCCTTGAGAATGAAGCGGCGATGGCTGTCCAGTTGCTCACGCGGCACTGGACGATCACTGATGGCAGGGGCGCGCGCCATACCGTTGAGGGCGAGGGCGTTGTCGGTGAACAGCCGCTGATCGAGCCGGGCGCGAGCTTTGATTATGTCTCTGGCTGTCCGCTTTCAACGCCGAGCGGCTCGATGCAGGGCAGCTATCACATGATTGGGCAGGATGGCGCAGGCTTTGATGTCGATATCCCCAAATTTCTGCTGCTCGCGCCGACGGTAATGCATTGAAGCGCACGCACCTTCCGTTGAACGGCATGCGCGTGTTTGATGCCGCCGCGCGGCATTTGTCCTTCACCCGCGCGGCGGACGAGCTGGCGGTAACGCCGGCCGCCGTTGGCCAGCAGATCAGGGCACTTGAAGATACGTTGGGCGTCGTGCTGTTCCGTCGCACGACCAAGGGCCTGGAGCTCACACCCGAGGCTGAATCGGGTCTGCCTGCGCTGCGCCAGGGATTCCTGGAGTTTGAGGAGGCGGTGCGCGCGATGCAGGCCGGGCAGACATCCAAGTCCCTGACGATTGCGTCCCCGCGCGATTTTTCCGAAAAATGGCTGCTGCCGCGTCTGGCCGAAATTGCGCGGGGTGATCCCGAATTGCGCTTCGTGCTCGTCAATGCCGATGAGGCGGTTGATTTTTCCGAGGCCAATCTTGATCTGGCGATACGCTGGGGCGAGGATCCCGGCGAGCATGAGGGCGAGGCGATCGAGTCAGCGGGGATGATCACCGTTGAGCGACCAGGCGGCGGGGCGGACACGCGAATTTCCTGGCCGGGCTGTCTGAATGACGCTGTGGTGTCGCTCGTGCGGCTGGGCGATGCAGGGCTGGCGATCGATGCCGCCGCCCAGGGGCTTGGCCGTGCCACTGTGCCAGAACTTCTCGCTGCGCGCGACATCACCACCGGACGCGTCGTCGCAGTCGGCGAGCCAACGCCCTATCGCCTGGGCTATTGGCTGGTCGCCCCCTTGCCGCAGTGGCGGCAGAAAAAGGTCAGGGCGCTGGTTGAGGCGCTTGTTCGGTGAGCGATTGCTTCGATAGTGTCCGGCTGCAAATGCGGCCGCAGCGTGTGGATGATGCCGATGCTCTTTTTGAGGCTTATAGCGATGCCGGTCTGATGCATCATTGGTCAAGCGCGCCGCATCATTCGGTCGAGGAGACGCGTGCCTATCTGACTCCAAGGGTTGAGATGGATGACTGGCGTGGCTGGTCAATAACCCTCACCGGAGCCGATCGCGCGATCGGCACATTGGCGGCGGGCATGGTTAGGCCGGGTGTGATGGAAATTGGGTATCTGCTCGCGCGACGGTTTTGGCATCAGGGCTATGCGCGTGAAGCGGTTTCCAGATTGATCGATAAGCTGTTCGTCGAGGAAGGTGCGCGGCGGATCTGGGCGGATACCGACCCCGACAATGCCGCATCCAATGGCCTGCTTGAACGGCTGGGCTTCAAGCGCGAAGGGTTGCTGCGCGAGGAATGGGAAACGCATATCGGCGTTCGCGACAGTATCATCTGGGGATTGCTGCACCACGAATGGAGGCCATGATGGAACCACTGGCAAAGAACTTGCCCCGGCGGCGTGCAAGCACGGTCGAGCCAGCCGATGGCATTGCCGGGCCGATCCGCCGTTGGGGCGGCTCGGTCGTCGTGCTGGGGATAGTTTACGTCGCTTCGCGCTCGATGCGATTACTCTGGCTCCCGCGCTGGCTCGGGCGGTTCATCATCGCATTGGGCGTCGTGATCCTGCTCGGCGGCATCCTCTTGCGGGCGTTTCGTCGGCGGCAGCGGACAAACAAACCGCGGTCAAAATTATAACGCGACGCCGCTGCGTCAGGCGTCGATTGCCTCTTCATCGACTCGCGCAGCGTTCTCCTGGATGAAGGCGAAGCGGTGGGCGGGGTTGGTGCCCATCAGCCGATCAACCAGGTCCTTCACCAGCGCACGTTCTTCATATTCCTGCGGCAGGGTAATGCGCAGCATCTGGCGCGATTTGCGGTCCATCGTCGTTTCGCGCAGCTGCATCGGGTTCATCTCACCCAGGCCTTTGAAGCGTGCAACATCGACCTTCTTGCCCTTGAACACACCATTTTCGATCTTGGTCCGATGGGCATCGTCCATCGCGTAAAGCGATTTTGCCCCGACAGTCAGCCGGTAAAGCGGCGGTTGCGCGAGATAAAGATGCCCGCGTCGCACCAGTTCAGGCATTTCCTGAAAGAAAAAGGTCATGAGCAGCGTGGCGATATGCGCGCCGTCGACGTCAGCGTCGGTCATGATGACGATGCGTTCGTAGCGCAGATTGTCAGGGATACAGTCTTTGCGTGTTCCACAGCCAAGCGCCTGGATGAGGTCAGCAATTTCCGAGTTCGCCGCGATCTTTTGGGAAGTGGCGCTGGCGACGTTCAGGATTTTGCCTCGAATTGGCAGGATCGCCTGGGTTTTGCGGTCGCGCGCTTGTTTGGCGGAACCACCGGCACTGTCGCCCTCGACAATGAAGATTTCGGTGCCCTTGGGGTCGTCCGATGAACAATCGGTGAGCTTGCCGGGCAACCGCAACTTGCGCGCGGACGTCGCGGTCTTGCGTTTGACCTCACGCTCGGCCTTGCGTCGCAGCCGTTCGTCCATCCGCTCAAGCACATAGCCGAGCAGCGCCTTGCCGCGCTCGGTATTGTTGCTGAGAAAATGATCGAAATGGTCCCGCACCGCCTTTTCGACCAGCAACGCGGCATCGGGGCTGGTGAGCCGGTCCTTGGTCTGGCTTTGAAACTGCGGGTCGCGGACAAAGACGGAAAGCATCAGCTCGCTACCGGTCATGACGTCTTCGGCCGTGATCTCCCTGGCCTTTTTCTGCCCGACCAGTTCGCCATAACCGCGAATGCCCTTGACCAATGCCGCGCGCAATCCCGCCTCATGCGTGCCGCCATCGGGGGTGGGGATGGTGTTGCAATACCAGCTATAGCTGCCGTCGCTCCAGAGCGGCCAGGATACTGCCCATTCAACACGGCCCTGCGTTTCGGGAAAATCTTGTGATCCTGCAAAGAAATCGCTGGTAGCGCATTCACGCCCGCCCAGTTGCTCACGCAAATGATCGGCAAGTCCGCCGGGAAATTGGAAGACGGCTTCGGTCGGCGTGTCATCGCTGATCAGTTCAGCGGCGCATTTCCAGCGAATCTCAACCCCGGCAAAAAGATAAGCTTTCGACCGGGCGAGCTTATGTAGCCGGGCCGGTTTGAAGTGCAGTTCAGGCCCAAAAATCTGTTCGTCGGGGACAAAACTGACCGAGGTGCCGCGCCGGTTGGGCGTGCCGCCAAGGTGCTCAAGCGGACCAAGCGTAATCCCGCGCGAGAATTTCTGACGGTAAAGCTCACGGTTGCGCGCGACTTCAACGACGGTGTCGGAGGAGAGCGCGTTGACGACGCTGACCCCCACGCCGTGCAGCCCGCCGCTGGTTGCATAGGCCTTGCCATCAAACTTGCCGCCCGAATGGAGCGTCGAGAGGATGACCTCAAGCGCTGACTTGTCCGGGAATTTGGGGTGCGGATCGACCGGGATACCGCGGCCATTGTCAATGATCGTCAGTCGATTTCCGGGCTCCAGCGTGACTTCGATCCGCGTTGCATGTCCGGCGACCGCTTCATCCATCGCATTGTCGAGCACTTCGGCGGCGAGATGATGGAGCGCGCGCTCATCGGTGCCGCCGACATACATACCCGGCCGCCGCCGAACGGGCTCAAGCCCCTCCAGCACCTCAATCGACGAGGCGTTGTAATCAGCGGAGGCTTGCGTCGCGGCGGCGAACAGATCGTCAGACATGCTGCTGCTATAGGGGTGCGCGAGTCACCGGTGCAAGCGAGCAGTGACGCAAGCGGGAATGCCGATCAGCGGACGCGCGGCCCGCCAAAGGGCAAGGGGGGTGGTGGGCGACGATCCCGACGCGGTAGCTGCGCCTGATAGGCATGGCTGCAATGCGCGACGCAGTAGGGGAAGCCCGGGTTAACCTTTTCGCCACAAAAATGGAAATCGGGCTCACCAGGATGGCCAAGCGGCCATTTGCAAATTCTGTCATTGAGATCGAGCAAGGTTGTCTTGTTGACCATTTCGGCCGACGGACGGGCGGGGACAAGCCGGCGCGGCGGGGCAGGGGTGATCGGTGCCTGCTGCTCGCCAGGGGCCTGACGCAAAAAGCCGCCCGGGCCAACCGAGCGCATGATGATGACGGGCGGCTCTTTTGGCAGATCAACCTCGTCAAGCACCTCAACGGCCTCGATCACAGGCGGTGCGACCGGGACGGGGCGGGGCGCGGCAACCTTTGGTTCGGGTGCCGGGGCGGGCGCTGGCTTTGGCGCGGGCGCTGCCTTTGCCTCAGTTTCGTTGGGCTTGACGGGTGACGGACGCGCCTGCAACCCGAGCCGGTGCGCCTTGCCGATCACGGCATTGCGGCTCACGCCGCCCAACCCTTCAGCGATCTGGCTGGCGGTCATGCCCATTTCCCACATCTTCTTCAGCAAATCGATACGCTCGTCGGTCCAGCTCATCCTTGATCCTTACTTCTTATGTCGGGTTGCGGGCAGCCCCAGCAAGCTTTACGCGCCTAATCCATGAGCAACCAGCCCCCAATCGGCGATCATGCCCCGTTCGTCGTCAACGCCCCGGGCGTGCCGACGATCAGGAACGTCAATTGGGGCGGCCTGCGCACCCTATATATCAAGGAGGTGCGGCGTTTCTTCAAGGTTCAGCTGCAAACTGTCTGGGCCCCGGCGATAACGACGCTGTTATTCCTGGTGATTTTCACGGTTGCAACCGGCGGCAAGCGCGCGGTGCATGTCGGTATGGGTGAGGTTTCGTTTGCCGATTTCCTTGCCCCCGGGCTGATCATCATGGCGATGCTGCAGAATAGTTTTGCCAATTCCAGCTTTTCGTTGCTCGTCGGTAAAATTCAGGGGACAATCGTCGATTATCTGATGCCGCCCTTATCAACCGGGGAATTGCTGGCGGCGATGGTCGGGGGCGCGGTGACGCGCGCGGTGTGTGTTGGCGGTGCTGTGTTCCTCGCTATGCAATTTTGGCCGGGCGTCCATTTGTTTCCGCAGCACCCGCTGGCAATTATCTGGTTTGGACTGCTCGGCGCGATCATGCTTGCGCTGATGGGCGTATTAACGTCGATGTGGGCAACGAAATTTGATCATGCAGCCGCTATCTCCAACTTCGTGATCGCGCCGCTGTCGCTGCTGTCTGGCACCTTTTATTCAGTCGATAGACTTGCGCCGGCCTTCCGCGCGTTTAGTCAGGCCAATCCGTTTTTCTACGTTATTTCGGGCTTTCGCTATGGCTTCCTGCTTGAAGCCGATTCTAATGTTCTCGTGGGCGGAATTATCGTTTTGGGGATCGACGTGATCCTTGGCCTGCTGTGCTATCAACTGCTGCGGATTGGCTGGCGGCTCAAAAACTGACGAGAGAAAAAATCAGTTTCGAATTGAGACTGACGTTGATAAGCTCCTCACCAGGGGAGAATCAGATGCGGCGCGTCTTTTCGATTGGATTGTTGATCATATTGGCGGCTTGCGGCCGTGCTGAGCAACCCAAGCAAGTGGCAGCGCCCGTTCCGCAGGTCCGCATTGCAACAATTGGCGTTGACGAATCGCCCGCCAACATAACGGGTGTCGGGTCGGTTGCGTTGCGTCGCGAGGCGTCGCTTGGCTTTACCAGCGCGGGGCGGATCGCCCGGTTGACGGTTAATGAGGGCGATCTGGTCCGGCGTGGCCAAGTGCTGGCGGCGCTTGATGTGACAACGGTCGCCGCTGATCTGAAAAGGGCGCGGGCCGAGCGGGATCGGGCGGCGGCAGAATTTCAACGTAGCGCCAATCTGATGGAAAAGGGATGGATTACCCGGCCCAGGCTTGAAAATGCGCAGGCGTCGCTCCGTGCCGCTGACGCTTCGGTCAGCGCGGCGAGCTTTCAGGCCAGTAACGCAACGATACTGGCGCCTGGCAATGGCGTGGTGCTGTCGCGGGCGGCGGAGCCGGGTCAGGTGGTCGCAGCCGGAACACCGATCCTGGTGATTGGTGAAATCACGAGCGGCTATGTCCTGCGTGTGCCGCTATCCGATCAGGATGCCGCGCATATCACCCGGGGCACACCAGCGACGGTCAGGCTTGCCGCGCTCGACAACCAGAGCCTGGCGGGCCGGGTGACGGAAATCGGTGGTCGATCGGATCAGTCGACGGGGACTTTTGCGGTCGAAATTGGTCTGCCCGAGGATCGTCGACTGAAATCCGGCCAGATTGGCGAGGCGGTGATTGCGTCAACCACGGCGCGTGTTGCCGATATCCGCGTACCGGCCGCCGCCGTGTTCGCGCCGCGTGGGGGCGAGGGGTTTGTGTTTGTGTTTGATCGCCAGACACGTCGGCTGAAACTGCGCAAGGTTGCGGTTGGTGAGGCCGAGGATAACGGCATTCGCGTGCTGTCAGGTCTGTCGCGCGGTGAGTTGGTGGCAGTATCGCGGGTTGATCGGCTCAAGGACGGGATGAAGATCGAGCCGATCGGGCGCGCGCGATGAACATTACCGCATTCGCGGTCAATCGCTGGCAGGTGACGATGCTCGTCTTCCTGCTGCTGATTACGCTTGGCGCGTCGGCGTTCCTGTCGATCCCGCGCTCGGTTGATCCGCATTTCCCGATTTCGGCAACGGTGGTGACGGTCATCCTGCCCGGCGCGGATGCAGCCGACATGGAAGAAACAGTCGCCAAACCGCTTGAGGATGTGCTGCAAGGCCTTGATCACGTCCGCGACATCAACTCCACCAGCACTGATGGCGCTGCGGTCGTCACGGTCAATTTTGAACATGGCACTGATGCCGAACAGTCGCTCGACCGCGTGGTGCGAGAGGTCAATGCCGTGCGCGATCAGCTCCCTCAGGGGATTCAGCGCATCGCTTTTCGCCGACCGCGCACGACAGAAGCTGGCGTGTTGCAACTCGCTTTGGTCAGCGACCACGCAAATTGGCTGCGCATGGCCAAATATGCCGATGATCTGCGAGACAAGCTGAATGTCGTGCCCGGCGTCCGCAGTACCACGATAGATGCGCTGGCCCGGCCTGAGGTGCGCGTGTCGATTGATGCGGGGCGCCTTGCTGAGGCGCGGTTGCCTGCCTCCGCTGTCGCAAACGCGATCCGGCAGGGCGGGATTGATTTACCCGCAGGCGCGGTCAGCGGCAGCGGACGACGGTTTAACATTGATGCGGGCGGCGCGTTCCGGACGGTTGACGAAGTCCGCAACATTTCGGTCCGCGCCGGCGATGGCCGGTTGCTGCGCGTCGGCGACATTGCCGATGTCCGTTGGGCAGAGGCGGAACAGCTCCATATCGCCCGGTTCAACGGCCACCGCGCGCTTTTTTTGACGGTGCGGCAAAAGGATGAGGTTGACGCTGGCACTTTGCGTGACGCTCTGGTCACTGCTGTCGCTGGCTTCCGCGCGGATATCCCTCCCGACATCAAGCTTGAGGTGGCGTTTGACCAGAGCCGCGACATTGCGCTCAAGCTTGCGCAATTGGCGCGCGACTTCGCGATCGCGCTGGGGCTGGTGCTGATCACGATATTTCCGCTCGGCTTCCGCCCCTCGCTGATCGTGATGGTCTCCATCCCGCTCTCGCTCGCGATGGGGGTGCTGCTGCTCTATCTGCTCGGCTATTCGCTGAACCAGATCAGTATTTCGGGCTTTATCATTTCGCTCGGGCTGCTCGTCGATGATTCGATCGTGGTGACCGAGAATATTGAACGCCACATCCGCGACGGCGATCCGCCAATTACGGCCGCCGTAACCGGCACGCGAGAGATTGGCGCGGCAGTGTTGGGTGCAACCGGGGTTTTGCTCTTCGCTTTCCTGCCACTCACCTTTTTGCCCGAGGGCGCTGGTGATTTTGTGCGCGGCCTCCCGATGGCAGTGATTGCGACGGTTGCAAGCTCGCTCGTCGTTTCGCTGACGATCATCCCGTTTATCGCGAGCCGCCTGCTGAAACCCCATGCGCCCGAGGGTAATGCCCTGCTGCAAACGATTATGGGCGGAATCCAGCGTTTTTATTCGCCGATCCTGCACATGGCGCTTGACCGGCCACGGATCTGGTTCTGGTCGGCGCTGGCGCTTTGCATCGGTGCATTCGGGCTGGTGCCGGTGCTTGGCTTTAGCCTGTTTCCGTCGGCTGAGACGCCCTATTTCCTCGTCCGCGTCGAAACGCCGGAGGGCAGCAGTATCGCCGCCACCAATCAGGCCGTGCGTCAGGTATCCGCCATCCTCAAGCGTGAGGGCACCATCACCAATCGCATGGAAAATATCGGGCGTGGCAACCCGCAGATTTTCTACAATATTTTTCCGCGTGAAGAGCGCGCGCGTTACGGCGATATCTTTGTCACGATGAAGGAATGGGATGTCCGCAAAAGCCCAGGCGTCATCCGTCGGTTGCGCACGGACTTGAGCCGCTTCCCCGATGCGCGCGTGACGCTCGTCAATTTTGAAAACGGACCACCCGTTGAGGCGCCTGTAGCGGTGCGGGTACGCGGCCCCGATCTGATCGTGCTGAAAGACTTGTCAGCCAAGGTTGTCGCACAATTGCAGCAGGTAAAGGGCCTGCGCGATATCGACAGCCCGATCGCCTATGACCGCGTCGATCTTGATCTGGGGCTTGATGAAGCCAAGGCCGGATTGCTCGGCGTTGCCCCCGGCGAGGCCCGCCGCGCGGTGCGGCTTGCGATCAGTGGCGAACAGGTCAGCCGTTTGCGCGATAATGAGGGCGATAGCTGGCCCGTGACCGTGCGGTTGCCCATGACCGATAATCAGCCGATTGCAGCGCTACGCCAGGTCTATGTCTCAACCATTGCTGGCGCCAGCATCCCGCTGCTCGAAATCGCGCATCCCCGAATGAAAAGCGTCGCACCGCAGATCACCCGTTACAAGTTGCAGCGCACCGTGACGATCACCGGCTATAACGAACCGGGTGTGCTGACATCAAAGCTGACGCAGCAGATTGAGAAGCGGCTCAAGACGATTGATCTGCCCAAGGGTTACCGATTTGAGCTGGGCGGTGAGGCAGAAGCGGCGGCGCGCAACTTCTCGGGGCTCGGGCCGATCATCCTGCTCGCCACCTTCGGCATTATCGGTGTGCTTGTGCTTGAGTTTGGCCGCTTCAAGGAAACCGCAGTGGTTGCTGGCGTTGTGCCGTTGGGGACGTTTGGTGGGCTCGTCGCGCTGCTGGTGACCGGCAATTCGCTCTCATTCCTCGCGATCATCGGCTTTGTCGCGCTGATTGGGATCGAGATCAAGAACTCGATCCTGCTCGTTGATTTTACCGCGCAATTGCGGGATCGGGGCATGGGCCTGCGTGAGGCAATCGAGAAAGCCGGCGAAATCCGCTTTCTGCCGGTGTTGCTCACTTCGGTGACGGCAATTGGCGGCCTGTTACCACTCGCGCTCGGTGGTTCCGCGCTCTATTCGCCGCTCGCCTGGGTCATCATTGGCGGGCTGGTGAGTTCGACCTTCCTTAGCCGGATCATCACACCCGTCATGTATCTGCTCGCAGTTCGCGGGGATGAGGGCCGGGCCGTGGCGGCGAAGGCGCAGATGTCTGCGGCTGGCTGATGTCAGTCTTTCAGGTGACCAGGTCCAGCGCAGGTGTTGCGCAACCCCCTGTCACACCGTAAATGTCCACGTCAGGCGACCTGCTTGGGTCGCCTTTGTCGTTTCCAAGGAGAAGTTTGATGCCGATCACCCCGCTCATGCCGGTTTATCCGCGGTGTGATGTGCGCCCGGTGCGCGGCGAGGGCTGTTACCTGATCGGTGAGCGTGGCGAGCGGTATCTCGATTTCGCCAGCGGTATCGCGGTCAACGCGCTTGGCCATGGCCATCCGCATCTGGTGAAGGCGATTGCCGATCAGGCAGCGACGTTGATGCACGTCTCCAACCTTTATGGCAGCCCGCAGGGCGAGCATCTTGCCAAGCGGATCGTCGAGCACAGTTTTGCCGATACCGTGTTTTTCACCAATTCAGGCGCCGAGGCCGTTGAGTGCGCGATCAAGACCGCGCGCCGCTATCATTATGCCAATGGCAATCCGCACCGCCACACGCTCATCACCTTCAACAACGCCTTTCATGGCCGGACGATGGGCACGATCAGCGCGACCAACCAGGCCAAGATGCGCGACGGGTTTGAGCCATTATTGCCGGGCTTTGGTTATGCCGCATTCAATGATCTGGACGCTGCGCTCGCGCTGATTGATGAGAACACCGCCGGTTTCATGGTCGAGACGATCCAGGGTGAGGGTGGTGTTTCGGCCGGGACGGTCGAGTTTATCCAGGGCTTGCGCAAAGCGTGTGATGAGCATGGGCTGTTGCTCGTGTTGGATGAGGTCCAGTGCGGTTATGGCCGGACCGGCAAGATGTGGGCGTATGAGCATTACGGGATCGAGCCCGATATCCTGGCCTCTGCAAAGGGTATTGCAGGCGGCTTCCCGCTTGGCGCGTGCCTGGCGACAGAGGAAGCGGCCAAGGGCATGATGTTTGGGACGCATGGCTCGACCTATGGCGGCAATCCGCTCGCGATGGCCGCGGGTGAGGCGATCCTTGATGTCATCACCGAACCCGGTTTTCTCGATCATGTCGCATCGATGGGTGAGCGGCTCCGCTCGGCGCTTGAGCAGATGATCCCCAATCATGATGACCTTTTTGACAGCGTGCGCGGCAAGGGGCTAATGGCGGGCCTCAAGCTGAAGGATAGCGCGGTCGCGCGCGATTTCGTTGGGCATCTGCGTGACCATCACGGATTGCTGACGGTGGCGGCGGGCGAAAATGTCGTGCGCATCCTGCCGCCTTTGATCATCGACGACAGCCATATTGCTGAGTTTGTGCAGAAGCTGAGCGCGGGCGCCCGCGCCTACGCAACGCCGGTCGCGGCCTGAGGCAATGACGCACCGTCACTTCCTCAACCTCGCTGATGCGGGGCCGGATGGCGTTGCTGCGATGCTGGCAGATGCGCTTGATCGCAAGGCGGCGCGCAAGGGCTGGCCGAAGGGCAAGGTCGATGCAGATGCGCCGCTTGCGGGCCATGTGCTGGCGATGATCTTCGAGAAAAACTCGACCCGCACACGCGTATCGTTTGACATGGCGATCCGGCAGCTTGGCGGCAGCAGCATCGTAATGGATGGAGGTGGCATGCAGCTTGGGCGTGGAGAAAGCGTGGCGGATACCGCACGGGTCCTGTCGGGCTATATCGACGCGATCATGATCCGCACTGATGATCACGCCAAGGTCGAGGAGATGGCGCAGTTTGCCAGCGTCCCCGTCATCAACGGCCTGACTGACTTGTCGCACCCCTGCCAGATCATGGCGGATCTGCTGACGATCATTGATGCTGGCAAGCCGTTGCCGGGGCTGAAGGTGGCGTGGCTCGGTGATGGCAATAACGTGCTGTACTCGATCGTCGAGGCGGCTGCGCTCATGCATTTCGACGTCATCGCTGCCTGTCCGCAAGGGTTTCAGCCCGATGACTCGGTGGTTGCACTCGGCCAGGGTCGCGCCCGAATTGTCGGTGACCCGCGCGAGGCGATTGCAGATGCCGATGTCGTTATCACTGACACGTGGATATCGATGGGGCAGGACCATGCCAATACGAAACTGGCTGCGATGATGCCCTATCAGGTCACACCAGCGTTGATGGCAACTGCCAAGCCCGACGCCAAGTTCCTCCACTGCCTGCCCGCGCATCGTGGAGAAGAAGTGACGGCTGATGTAATTGACGGGCCGCAGTCGCTGATCTGGGCGGAGGCGGAAAACCGGCTGCATGCGCAGAAATCAATCCTGCGCTGGTGCTTTGGGCAAATCGGTTGATCGCGCCGTTATTGATCCCCACGTGCGTGATGCCAACGCGCACTCATATCGCATGCCACACTGCGCATGCGCGCCGCACGACACCCTGTCTTCCGTTAGGGTGACGGAGTTTACGATGATGACCGACCAGATTACCGACGTTGATCGCGCACTGGGTTTCACCTTGCCGGACCGGCATGCGCGCGGCCGTATCGTCCGGCTTGGCCCGGTGCTTGACGCGATCCTGTCGGCGCATGCTTATCCAGCGCCAATCGAGGCACTGCTCGCTGAGGCGCTGACGCTGACCGCGCTGATCGGATCGACGCTGAAGAACGCGGGCGGGCAGCTGACGCTTCAGACCCAGACCGAAAATGGCGTCATCCAGCTGCTGGTGTGCGACTATAAGGGCGGCGAACTGCGCGGTTATGTGAAGTTTGACGCTGACAAGCTCGCTGATCAGCCCGAGCAGCCCAGCCTTTTTGCGCTCTTTGGCACGGGCTATCTGATGATTACCTTTGATCAGGAAACGTCGGGAGAGCGCTATCAGGGAATCGTCCCGCTTGACGGCGATACGCTGGCGGCGGCTGCTGAGCATTATTTTGTGCAGTCGGAACAAATCCCGACGCTGATTCGCGTCGGCCTTTCGCGGGGCAATCATGGCGGGCATCATGCGGGGGGGCTTTTCCTTCAACATTTGCCGGAAGGGGAGGAGGGGCGCGACCGCATCCATACCCGGCTCGACCATCCAGAATGGGCCGATGTCGCAATGCTCGGCGGAACGACGGGGGCCGATGAACTTGCAGACCCCGAACTTGCCTTAGAGACGCTTGTTTGGCGCTTGTTTAACGAGGAAGACGAGGTGCGTTTGCTGCCCTCCCTGTCGCTGGGGAAGGGTTGCCGCTGCTCGCCCGATTATATCGCGCAAGTCATCGCCCAGTTTCCAATCGAGGAACAGCGCGCGATGGCTGACGATGCCGGCATCATCACCGTCGATTGTGCTTTTTGCGCAACGACGTTCCCGCTGACCGTCGATGCGGCGGGTCGTTAATAGTAATTCTTGATTGCGTCGGGCGCGAAGTCATGTTGCTGTGTGTTGATCGGCTGAGAGTTGATTTGCGCAAGGTGCTGGCGCGGTTCAGGAATAGAAAGATGTCGCTGCCCAGGGGTCTCCAGTTGGTCATTTTAGGGCTGACGTTCGTCGCATGCGTTGCCGCTGCAGGTGATGTTGCCCATGCGCCGCTTGCGGTAGTGGGTGCTATTGAACCGGGGCAATGGCAGATCAAGGAAATCGGCACCACAACGCCACCCCGATCACTGTGTGTCAATGATCCTGATATGCTAGTCCAGCTCGACCACAAGGGTGGGGATTGCTCACGATTTGTTATCGATGATCAGCCGCGACTGGCGATTGTTTCTTATATCTGTCCCGCCGCCGGGCGCGGCCGGACGATTATCCGGCTCGAGTCGCCCAAAGATTTGCGGCTCGAAACGCAGGGTGTTTTCGCCGGAGTGCCGTTTGATCGAAGCTTCCACGCGCACCGGCTTGGACCATGCGTGACCTCATCTCGTTAACCACAGGTTTATTATTGCCATGCTATCGACTGTTATCGCTGGCGCGTTCTGCTCCCAAGACGTTTGACAGCCAAACTGGGCCGCTCGATTTGGGCGGCCCTTTTTTTTGGACGTAACAGCATCCAGCGACGATGCCTTGCAGGGCCACCGAATTGCGATTAGCCAGCAGCGCATCATGACAATCGAGCAGAAATTGGCCGTCGTGCTTGTCTCGGGCGGCCTCGATTCGATGGTGACTGCCGCCAGCGCAAAGGCGCTTGGGTATCGGCTGTTGGCGCTATCAATCGATTACAACCAGCGTCATCGGATTGAGCTGGCAGCCGCAGCACGTGTAGCGGCGATGCTGGGGGTCGAACGCCATATCGTGTTGCCGCTTGATCTGTCTGCCTTTGGCGGCTCCGCGCTGACTGCCGATATTGACGTGCCGAAGGGCGGCGTTGGCTCCGGCATCCCGATTACGTATGTGCCTGCGCGCAACACGATCTTTCTCAGTCTGGCGCTGGGCTGGGCAGAGGCAGCAGGCGCGCACGACCTGTTTATTGGCGTCAATGCGCTCGATTATTCGGGTTATCCCGATTGCCGTCCTGAATTTATCGCAAGCTTTGAGGCGATGGCAGCGCTTGCCACCCGGGATGGGGTCGAGGGTAAGCGGTTTACGGTTCACGCACCGCTCCAACACATGACCAAGGCAGATATCGCGCGCGAGGCGGCTCGGCTCGGGCTCGATGCCGGAATTAGCTGGTCCTGCTACGATCCGACGCCTGCCGGGCTGCATTGTGGGCTGTGCGACAGCTGCCGCTTGCGGATGCGTGGCTTTGAAGAGGCGGGATTGGCCGATCCGACGCACTATGCGGCGCGCCCATGAGTTATGCGGTGAAGGAAATGTTCCTGACGCTTCAGGGCGAAGGGGTGAACGCCGGACGACGCGCAGTTTTCATCCGCTTTGCCGGGTGCAACCTGTGGTCAGGGCGCGAGCAGGATCGCGCCACCGCAATCTGCCGGTTCTGTGATACTGATTTCGTTGGGACCGATGGCGATGGCGGCGGGCGCTTCGTGGATGCTTCGGCGCTGGCTGAGGCGGCAGTGTTGCATTGGGGGCAGGGGCGCGATTCGCGCTTCGTGGTGCTGACCGGCGGCGAGCCGATGTTGCAGGTCGATGATGGGCTCATTGATGCGTTGCACAGCGCCGATTTCACCATCGCGATCGAGACGAATGGCA
Source organism: Sphingomonadales bacterium (assembly GCA_038316685.1). Classification (GTDB taxonomy): domain Bacteria; phylum Pseudomonadota; class Alphaproteobacteria; order Sphingomonadales; family Sphingomonadaceae; genus Sphingomonas. Next base: position 1,334 of record JBBQAU010000030.1, on the reverse strand, counting down.
CACTGGCCGTCCATCCCGGCATCGACTGGGTTTGTGTAAGCCCAAAGGCCGATAGTGACGTTGTCCAGCGCACCGGACACGAACTTAAGCTCGTCTGGCCGCAGCCCAATACCGATGTGACCGCCCTGGAATCATGGGCGTTTGATCATTTCCTTGTCCAGCCGCTGGACAGCCCCGCCTTTGAAGCCAACCGGGCCGAGGCGATTGCCTTCATTCTCGCAAGGCCCGTCTGGCGGCTTTCGATCCAGACGCACAAGCTGCTGGGTTTGCGTTGATCGGGCTGCGCTGCAATCAGTAAACGACGCCGCAACGTTGAAAGTTATAGCGATTCCGCCGGTCCCAGCAGCCAGGGTCAAAGCGCGGCATGGGAACATCAATCTGGACTGAGACGCGCCCTGGAAAGCGCTGCTCACCGCGCGGAACAAGCGCGTTCCGCATCTGTCGCATCCGGTTCATCGACAGGGTGCTGAATTCGCCACGCTTTGTGATTAGTGCCTCATACCCAATTTCTGACGCGGTCAGGCAGAAATCAAATTGTGCGGCCACCACAGAAAAGCTGGAATACACTCTAGTCCCGAATCGGTCGAGCGCCCCTTGGCCGGCCGCGCGCGTTTTTGCCGTCCTCGCAAAATACTTGCCTAGCGTGTCAAACGACGCCTTCAACTCCGCCGAATGATTCAACAGCACGGCATTATAGTTGGGCACGGTGAGCAGCGTTGGCTCAAACTGGCACTGCAGTGCCGCGAGGTTGAGCGCAGCACGAAGCGACCAGCCGAGACCGGCGCGCAGTTCGGCTGGGTTAGCGCCGGGTAACGGAATGGCGATGCCCGGTTCATTGCCAATTACAGGCTCGCCGGTGATGACCGGATTTTGAAAGTAAAACTGTGCAGAAGCAGGCGCCGACGAAACGACCCCCCCAATCGCCAGCAAACCCAAAACGAAGTGTCCTGATTTCATTGTCATCCTCATTTGTATCATTGTCCGCCCCTATGGCGTTTTGACGATTGACCCAACCCTTTTTCATTGAGGCGAAATCAATGGCGGGCGAATCGAAAAGGCCGCCCGGTTTCCCGAGCGGCCCTTAAGTATGTTGTCCGGCCATTGAATGGCCAGCACAACGCTCAAATCAATGAGCGTTGGTTTCCATTGCGTCGTTCGACATCATGGCGTCGTTTGACATCATCGCGTCGTTCGAAGCCATTGCGCCGTCAGTTGCAGTCATGTTGTCGGTTGCCATTGCGTCCATCGACTCGTTAGCAGCCATGTCGGTGACCATTGCATTGTCGGTCGCCGTTTCGGTCTTTGGCGAGCAAGCCGAAACCAGAAGTGCCGCG
>JBBQAU010000029.1:0-16492 GCA_038316685.1 Sphingomonadales bacterium | reverse complement strand
GGCCTTACCAAGACCTATCCCGGCGGCCTGACGGCGCTGGACCATATTAATCTGGAGATTGGTCGGGGCGAGATTTTTGCGCTGCTTGGCCCCAATGGTGCCGGCAAGACAACGCTGATCAGCATCATCTGCGGCATCACGACGCCGACCAGCGGCAGCGTCACAGTGGCGGGCCACGATATCCAGCGCGACTATCGCGCCGCACGCTTCCGGATCGGGCTGGTCCCGCAGGAACTTTCCACCGACGCGTTTGAAACTGTGCTCGCGACCGTGCGCTTTAGCCGTGGCTTATTCGGGCGCGCTGCCAACCCGGCGCTGATAGAGCAATTACTGCGCGATCTGTCGTTATGGGACAAGCGCGACAGCAAAATCATGGAGCTATCGGGCGGGATGAAGCGCCGGGTGCTGATCGCCAAAGCGCTCGCGCATGAGCCCGACATCCTGTTCCTTGATGAGCCGACCGCAGGCGTTGATGTCGAACTGCGACGCGACATGTGGAAGCTCGTGCGGGCGCTGCGCGAACGCGGCACCACCATCATCCTCACCACGCATTACATTGAGGAGGCCGAGGAAATGGCCGACCGGGTCGGCGTTATCCTGAAGGGCAAACTCATCCTGGTCGAGGACAAGACAACGCTGATGCAAAAGCTCGGCCGCAAGACGTTGACGATTAACCTGGCAGAGCCGCTGGCTGCCATCCCTTTAGAACTGGCGCAGTGGAACCCTACGCTCAAGGCCGACGGCAATGAACTTGAGTATGTGTTTGAGGCCCATGCCGAACGCACTGGCGTGCCCTCACTGCTACGCGCGATGAGTGACCTTGGCATTGGCTTCAAGGATTTGAACACTGCGCAAAGCTCGCTTGAAGATATCTTCGTCGGCCTCGTCCATGACCAGAAGGCAGCGGCATGACCGGTTTGAACTGGCACGGCATCAAGGCGATTTACCGCTTTGAGCTCGCCCGTTTCGGACGGACGCTGGCGACGAGCCTGCTAACGCCGATCATTACAACCTCGCTCTATTTCATCGTCTTTGGTTCCGCGATTGGCTCAAAGATCAGCACGGTTGACGGTGTGCCCTATGGTGCCTTTATCGTGCCGGGCCTGATCATCCTGTCAATGTTGACTGAGGGGATGAGCAACGCGAGCTTTGGCATCTACATGCCGAAATGGTCGGGCACGATCTATGAATTGCTCTCCGCGCCAATCTCACCGATTGAAACGGTGATTGCCTATGTTGGTGCGGCCGCGACCAAATCGATGATCCTCGGGCTGATGATTCTAGCGACCGCCAATTTGTTCGTCGCGCTGCCGATTGTTCATCCAGTCGCGATGATCGGCTTCATGCTGCTAACCGCGATCACTTTTTGCCTGTTCGGCTTTGTGCTAGGCATCTGGGCGAAAAGTTTTGAGCAATTGTCGGTGGTGCCGCTGCTGGTCGTCACCCCGCTGACGTTCCTCGGCGGCACCTTTTACTCGATCAGCATGCTGCCCCCCGCATGGCAGACCGTCGCACTGTTCAACCCGATCGTCTATCTGATCAGCGGCTTTCGCTGGACCTTTTTCGGCACGGGGGATGTGGCAATTGGCTATAGTTTGCTGGCGATTACCGGGTTTCTGGCAGTGTCGCTCGGGCTGGTGACGTGGATTTTCAAGACGGGCTATCGACTGAAGGGTTGAACCTGGCCCCGGCCCATTCGTCGTTGCAAACGGAGCGAAGCAACGACGATTCATATTTCACGCATTCCGCGCTAGATTGCTGTGCTCCGCTCGCAATGACGGATGTTAAACCGAGGTCACCTAACTACCGGCAGTGTCAGCATCGACCCCGGACACACCTTTTGCTCGGCGCGCACAAAGTCCCCCGGTTTGGCGCGCGCGATGTTGGGGACGAAGGTCTGGGGGTTACGATCAATCACCGGAAACCAGCTTGACTGGATTTGCACCATGATCCGGTGGCCTTTTTTGAAGACGTGATCATGATCACGCAGCGGCACCGGCCACGCCACCACCTTGCCGGGCACCAGCGCCTGCGGGTTGGTGTCGCTGGCCAGGAACCGCCCGCGCTGCACGTCCATCGCGATGGGCAGCTGATAGCCGTTTAGCTGGCGGGTATAATCGCCAAGCTTGGGGTTCTCAGGCTGCTTTTCATAATCATCGGGGAAGACATCGATCAGCTTCACGACGAAATCGCTGTCAGTGCCTGATGTTGATGCCATTAGCCGTGCGGCGACGTCGCCCGTCACGGTCAAGTCCTTGGCCAGGGCCGCACTGACATAGCTTAAAACATCGGGCCGGTTGCCGACAAAGCGTTGATCCTCGGCCTCCCACCATGTCCATTCGGGGCGCGGATAGGTAGGGGAGATTGGGCGCGGACGGAACGGCACGGGATTGGCCGGGTCGGCAATGTAACTGCGACACGCCTCGCCTGCTGCAGGCGCCTCAAACGACACCGATCCGTCAGCGCGCAGATACAGGCTGGTCGCGGTCGTGCCGGTGAGCGGCCATTGCGGATAGTTCCTCCAAACCCAGCTGCCGCTTTGGAAACTTTTCATTTCAAAATCGGGCCGCGCGCCCTTGCCGTGGAGCCAATAAGCAAAAAACGGAGCCTGAATCCCTTCGACAAAACCTGTGGTGCTGTCGACGCCATAATTAATCCGGCCCAGATTGGTCCCGCCGGGGCGGCTCCAATAGCCGTGGCTCCAGGGTCCGGCCACCATCTGACTCAATTTATCGGGATCATTCTTTTTCTGGCGCGCATAAATCTGCCACGATCCCCACGGGTCTTCCTGATCCCAATAGCCCGCGACGTTGAGCGTCGGCACCGTCGTTTTGCCGAGCGCGTCGCTCCAGCGCTGGCCCGTGTAAAACGCGTCGTGATTGGGGTGATCGAGCAGCGACGTAAACATTGGTGCCGCGCCCTTTAACAGCGTGTCGTCAATCGCGCCTGCTGTGCCTTTGCGCAAAAACCAGTCATAGGTATCGAGCGTGTCGTAGGGAATTTCGTCGAGCGATCCCTTGGCCTTTTGCAGCCCATAGACCCAGTCAGTTGCGTAAGACAGCCGCAACGCGCCATTGCGGTGGAGATCGTCGTTCTGCCAGTAATCAATCCACGCCGCCTGCGGGCTGACCGCCTTCAGCGCCGGATGCGGATTGACGAGCGCAACAGCGGCCGCAAAGCCCGGATAGGATACACCCCACATCCCAACCTTGCCATTATTGTTGCGGACGTTCTTGATCAGCCAGGCGATTGAATCGCGCGCATCGGTGGACTCGTCCACCGCCTTCAGATCGCCCGGATGCACCGCTGTCGACAGCGTAAAGACGCCGTCCGATCCAAACCGCCCGCGCATTGATTGATAGACAAAGATATAGCCATCCTTTGCGAGCGCCGCCCAGCCGAGCGGCATGCGCGTCGGCGCGCGATCGGGCAAACCATAAGGCGTGCGAGAGAATAGGATCGGCAACGGCCCCTTTTGATCGCGAGGGCGCATGATAATCGTCTGCATCTTCGCCCCGTCGCGCATCGGCACCATCACCTCTTCAAAAGTAAAGGGGGACTGTGCTGGTGCAGCAGCGACGGGCGCAGAGGCGGGCGCAGCGGCGACCTGTGGGCGGGCGTCGAGCGCAATCGGCGCGGCGGATGCCATCAACGCCAGCAATACAGTGATTATCCGCACCGCACATCTCCTGAAAATTGCGCGCACGATAGGTTGGCAATCGCCGCGAAACAACCGTCCGCAGCAGCGCCAAATGCACAGCGAGGCGCTCAATCGATCCGGTGTTCGCCCTTTACCCAGCGCACCGTGCCTGAACTTGCGCGCATCACCACGCTATGCGTGGTCATCTTGCCCTTGGTACGCTTGACGCCGCCGAGCAGAGAGCCGTCGGTGACGCCCGTTGCGGCAAAGATGCAATCGCCGCGTGCCAGTTCTTTCAAATCATACTGCTTGTCGAGGTCCTTGATGCCCCATTTGGCAGCGCGGGCGCGCTCGTCATCATTGCGGAATACCAGTCGGCCCTTGAATTGCCCACCGACGCAGCGCAACGCCGCGGCCGCGAGCACCCCCTCAGGCGCGCCGCCTTGGCCTATGTAGACGTCAATTGTCGTCTCCGGATTGGTCGTGGCAATGACACCCGCCACGTCGCCGTCGGGGATCAGCATGATACCACACCCGATCTTGCGCAGTTCCGCGATCAGTTTCTCGTGGCGCGGGCGATCAAGCACGCAGGCGATGATATCGCTGGGCTTCACGCCCTTTGCCTTGGCGATCGCCTTTATATTCTGCGTCGGCGTCTTATCGAGATCGATGATGTCGGCGGGATAACCAGGGCCGACCGCGATCTTGTCCATATAGACATCGGGTGCATTCAGCAGGCAACCTTCTTCGGCAATGGCGAGCACCGCGAGCGAATTGGGTCCCGCTTTGGCGGTGATCGTCGTGCCCTCAAGTGGATCAAGCGCGATGTCGATCTTGGGTCCCTTGCCGATCGCCGAGCCGACCTTCTCGCCGATATACAGCATTGGCGCCTCGTCGCGCTCGCCCTCACCAATCACGACGGTGCCGTCCATATACAGCTCATTCAGCGCGCCGCGCATCGCCTCGACTGCGGCGGCATCTGCTGCTTTTTCATCGCCCCGCCCAACCAGCAGCGATGCCGCGACGGCCGCCGCCTCCGTCACGCGAACCATTTCAAGCACGAGTACGCGATCAAGAACTTTACTCGCCTTGGGCATCGCGAAACTCTCCATGTTGTTCGTGCAGGCGGATAGGCGCGGGGCTGCGCATTGTCGAGCCGGAGTTCAGAGCGGACCCGACAACAAGGCCAGCCAAAGGTCGTCAGTCCTTTGGTGGTTTGATCTGAAACAGAAAGGGCCAATTCTTGCCCGTGACGAACAGCCGTCGCTGGGCACGATCCCACGCAATCCCGTTGGGCACCGCATCAGCATTGATCGGGCGCGCCTTTGCGGTCAGCGCCGAGACATCGATCCAGCCCGTCACCTTACCTGTCACGGGATCGATCCGCGCAATCCGGTCCGTCCGCCAGACATTGGCGAGAATCTCACCATCAACATATTCGAGCTCATTGAGTTCAGCGACCGGCAGGCCATCGGCGGTTACCGCCAGGCGGTGGACCTCAACCAGTGAGTCGGGATTCAAGAAGCGAAGCGACGCCGTCCCGTCAGACATGATGACATGCCTGCCGTCATGGGTGAGCCCCCAGCCCTCGCCCTGATATGTAAACCGGCCGATTGGCTTGAAATCCTTGAGTGACCAGCGAAAGCCCAATTGATCCTGCCAGGTCAGGCTGATGATCTGTGCGCCAATCGCGACAATGCCCTCGCCAAAATAGGGCGGCGCGATATTCCGCCGCGCGAGCACCCGGCCGTTGCGCAAATCAACGCGGCGGATCGAGGAGCGACCTACCCCCCCGGTGCTCTCGTAAAGAAAGCCGTCCTGAAAAAAGAGGCCCTCGGTAAATGCGCCACGATCATGCGGAAATGTGGCAACAAGTGATGCCTTTGCGACCGCTGTTAGCGGGCGAGTTTCGACCGGCGCTGATACCAGGGCAAACCCCAGCAGCAGGCAGGCCCGCCAGAGATTAATCGCGAAGGAGCTCATTGATGCTGGTCTTGGAGCGTGTCTGGGCATCAACCTGCTTGACGATCACCGCGCAATACAGCGCTGGAGTGTCGCCGCCTCCGCCCAGCGTTCCCGGCACGACCACCGAATATGGGGGGACATGGCCGCGGTGAATCTCGCCGGTGGCGCGGTCGATGATCTTGGTGGACGCACCGATATACACCCCCATCGACAGCACCGCGCCCTCGCCAACGCGAACGCCCTCAGCCACTTCGGACCGGGCACCGATAAAGGCGCCATCCCCGATGATGACGGGATCCGCCTGTAACGGCTCAAGCACGCCGCCAATCCCGACGCCGCCGGAAATATGCACATTGCGGCCTATCTGCGCGCAGGAGCCCACAGTTGCCCAAGTGTCAACCATTGTGCCCTCACCCACATACGCCCCAATATTCACAAAGCTGGGCATCAGGACGGCACCCTTGCCGATGAAGGCCCCGCGCCGAACAATGCTGCCAGGAACGACGCGGAAACCGGCGTCGGCAAAGGCGGCATCGTCCATATCGGCGAATTTGGACGGTACTTTGTCCCACGCCTTTGGGACGCCTGCCATCGCAACATTATCGTTGAGGCGAAAGGATAGCAGCACAGCTTTCTTGAGCCATTGGTTTACCCGCCAGTCAGCACCATCAGGTTCGGCGACACGCGCCCGACCCGAATCGAGCAGCGACAGCGCCGCTTCAACAGCGTCGCGCACTTCCCCGGTCGTTGCGCTGCTCAGCCTGTCGCGGGCTTCCCAAGCCGCATCGATCACTGGCTGCAGATCCGTCACCATCATTCCTCCCATATCTCATCCAACCATTTGCCAAGATCGTTTGTCGTGAAATCAATGAAGCTGCGATCCTCATCGATATGCTGTTCAGAGCCATTGTCGAGCCAGACCGTCGTCATGCCAATCGCTTTGGCGGGCTTCAGATTGCGCGCCATGTCCTCAACGAAAAGGCTCTCGCGGGGATTGATCGCGTGGGCCGCGCACAATCCATCGTAGACCGACGGTTCGGGCTTGGGCACATAATTGGTCGCGTGAATATCGTGAATTGCCTCAAAACTGTCGCCAAGCCCAAGCCGGGCGAGGATTTTCTGCGCATAAACCACATCGCCATTGGTAAAAATCAGCTTGCGTCCAGGCAGTCGGGCAATCGCCGCCACAAGCGAGGCGTCATGATCAAGCACATCCATATCGACATCATGGACAAAACCAAGATAGTCATGCGGATCAACATTATGTTCGGCAATCAGGCCTGCAAGCGTCGTCCCACGGGTATAAAAATAGTTTTTTTGTAGTCGCCGTGCGGCGACAGCATCAAGCGCAAGCCGTCCGGCGATAAAATCTGTAATGCGCTGATCAACTTGCGAAAAAAAGTTAATGCGCGCTGGATAAAGCGTATTATCCAAATCGAAAATCCAGTTGCAAATATGAGTGAGACGCGCAAGCATGTAAATTAAGCTCTACGCAGGTGGTGCGTGGCGGGCAAGACACTGACCGAACCATTGGTGAAACGGCATTGTCGTTTGACGATTTGGCATAGCCTGCAGACGAAAGGGGCAGCATGGGCGGCAGGATTCGACTTGGCACGGGATCGCTTGTCGGCGCGGGCGCGTTGTTTGCCCTACCTTTAGTCTCCGCCTGCGGATCGAGCGCCGGCGGCATTGCATCGACGCCGCCGCCACCGCCGGTCGCGACACCCACGCCCAGCCCGACGCCAACCCCCACGCCGACGCCCACACCAAGCCCAACCCCCACACCCGCGATCAATTTTGACACGGCTGAATATCGCGCAACGGTCGGTGCCGTATCGGCAAACGCGCTGGTCGCGTATCAACGCGGGGCGATCGGTACTGGCATCAGGGTTGGGATAATCGACAGCGGCATTGATACGACCAGCGCTGAATTCGGCAATCGGATCGATCCGGCGTCAGCGGCGTTTGCCGGCAACAGCACAATCCAGGATGATGGCGGCCACGGCACAGCCGTAGCGTTTACGATCGCCGGGCGCCGGAATGATGCAGGTAGCCACGGTATTGCGTTTGATTCGACCCTGCTGGTGTTTCGCACCAACGAGCCTGGTAGTTGTTCCACAACCGGCACCAATGGCGGCTGCTCGCACGATGACCGTAACATCGCAGCCGCGCTTGACGCCGCCGTTACCAATCGCGCTCGGGTGGTGAATATCTCGCTCGGTGGCGTCGGCATCTCATCAACGATGACGGCGGCAGTCAATCGCGCAACTGCCGCTGGGGTGATCATTGTTATTTCGGCAGGCAATAGCGGTGCAGCGCAAGTAAGTTCATTTGCGCAGATCGCAGAAAATGCCGCGGTTTCGCGAGGGTTGGTCATCGTCGCCGGATCGGTCGGCAGCGGCGACGCGATCTCCGATTTCAGCAATCGCGCGGGGACGACGGCAAACGCGTTTCTCGCAGCAGTCGGTGAACGCGTGCGCGCGCCCGACAATAACAATGTCGCCTTCTTGTGGAGCGGCACTTCTTTTTCGGCACCGCAGGTCACCGGAGCTGTCGCGTTGCTTGCGCAAGCCTTTCCGACGCTGACCGGCGCGCAGATTGTTGATATTCTTTATCGCACCGCTCGCGACGTGGGCGCGGCGGGTGTTGATGCGGTCTATGGGCGCGGCATTCTTGATCTGACACGCGCCTTCGCGCCACTCGGCGCAACCTCCGTCGCCGGGACAAGCGCTACAGTCTCGCTTGTCAGCAACGGGTCGCTCTCAGCCCCGATGGGGGATGCCAGCCGCTCCGGCCTCGGCGCGGTGATCCTTGATAGTTATGGCCGTGCTTATGGCGTCGATCTTGCCCGTACGCTGAGCGCCGCTGCTCTCGAAAGGCCCTTGAGCGGCGCGCTCGCGCTGCGTCAGCGTCAGGTCAATGTTCGGGCAGGCGATCTCGCCATCGCCGTCACCATCGCGCCCGGACGCGACGCCCCTTTGATCGAACGCACGTTGCTGTCGCCTGGCGATGCCGAACAGGCACGCACACTCGCCGCCAGTGTCGTCGGTAAATTGGGTAGCCGCGCACAATTTGCGATCGGCTTTTCGCAAAGCGCCGCTGGCCTGGGTGCACAGCTTGCCGGACGCAGCGACCCGGCATTTCTCATCGCACGCGCGCCTGATCAGGGGCTGGGCTTTGCAAGCACCGCAACCGGCGCGGCAGCCGTGCGACAACGATTGGGCGGCTGGGGCCTGGCGATCGCGGCCGAGAATGGAAATGTGATCAGCCCCGATCAAAATGATCTGGCCGTATTGCGCAACCGGGCAATCCGCTTTGGCTATGATCAGCTGTCGCTCGGGATTGACCGGCGCTTTGGCGCACTGAGTGCCGCCTTCACCGCCAGCTGGCTGAACGAGCGTGATACCATATTAGGCGCGCGTTTTGGCGATGGCATTGGCGGCGGAAGGGCGACGAGCTGGTTCGTTGATGCCAACGCGCGCTTTGAGGCAGGCAATGGCTGGGCGTTCGGCGCAAGCTATCGCCAGGGGTGGACCCAGGCGGACCTGCGCTCTGGTCTTACCGGCGCGGGCCTGATCCAGACCAACGCCTTTGCCGCCGATCTCGGCAAGCGCGGCGTGTTTGGGTCGGGTGATACTTTGGGCCTACGCGTTTCCCAGCCATTGCGAGTGGCGGCAGGCGGGATCGATTTCACGCTGCCGAGCTTCTTCGATTATGGCGCGGGCCGGGTCAGCGCATTCACCAGCCAGCGATTCAACCTGACGCCGACTGGTCGAGAAATCGATGTCGAGCTGGGGTATGCGCGGCACTTGTTTACCGGCAATCTCCAGACAAATTTCTACTGGCGCCGCAACCCGGGTAATTTGGCCTCGCTGGCGGATGATTATGGGCTGGCCATGCGCTACTCGATTGGCTTTTGAACAAGTCTGGCGCAGCAGGGCAATCAGCGCCATATCTGAGCCATGAAAGCCTATTGCTTGCGTGATCGTGTGCGCATCGTTGAAGGCAGCAGCGTCGGGCAGGAGACGGTGATTGCAGCGCGCGCGTAGCAAAAGCTGCGGATGGCAGCCTGACGTGAGGGCGTTTTGGGCAGTTTTATGCGGCCTCGCCCTGCTGATCGTGGCACCAGCGCCGCTCCGTGCAGGCCCACCCGAACGCGCGCCTGATCAAACATTGGCTGGCACTCTCACCGCGCGCGATCATCAACATTATCGCTCGATCCCCTTCATTGTGCCGCGCGGCACTGATGCGCTGGTCGTGACCTTCGAGCATGACGGGCGCGCGCAAAAGACCGTAATTGATCTGGGGCTTGAGGACGCAAACGGCCTGCGCGGCACCAGCGGAGGTGACAAGAGCAGCTTCATGCTGTCGGCAAGCGCCGCGACGCCCTCCTATCTGGCGGGGCCGATCATCGCCGGTCGCTGGCAGTTGCGGCTGGCGATACCCAATATTCGGGTGGGCGTGACGACCCACTGGCAGGCCAGGCTGTGGTTCCTGAAAGCCGGTGAGGCGGCAGAAGTTGGGCCCGTGATGGTGGATCGTGGGCCCGGCTGGTATCGCGGTGATCTTCACCTCCATACCGCGCACAGCGACGGCACCTGTCTCAGCCAGTCGGGCAAACGCGTCCCCTGCCCGCTGTTCAAGACGCTGGAAACCGCCGCCGCGCGCGCGCTCGATTTCGTGGCGCTGACCGATCACAACACCATCAGTCATCAGGCAGCCTTGCAGGAGGCCCAGCCCTGGTTTGACCGGCTGCTGCTGATCCCGGGGCGGGAGATCACTACCTTCTTTGGCCATTTCAACATTTTTGGTGTGACCGCACCGATTGATTATCGCATCACGCCGCGCGGCCCGGCGAGCTTCAACGCTATCGCTGACAGGGTGCATGCGCTGGGCGGTATCATATCGGCCAATCACCCCGCGCTGCCCTCCGGCGAAATCTGCATGGGGTGCGGCTGGACAATGCCCGCTGCGGACCTGTCGAGGCTTGATGCGGTGGAGGTTGTAAATGGCGGGTCAGTGTTGATTCAGGGCGGGGTTGAGGGCGCGTTTTCAGGCGTGCCGTTCTGGACAAAACTGCTCACCGCGCACGGCCCCAGGACCGCGATTGGCGGCAGCGACAATCATGATGCGGGCGACAGCGCTGATCTTGCCGGGACGATCGGTCGGCCGACAACGGTGGTTTACGCGACCGGGTTGAGCCAGCGCGCGGTGCTGGACGGCATCAGGGCGGGCCGGGTGTTCATCGATATGGCGGGAACGCCGGGGTCGGTGATCGATCTGAGCGTCAGCAGCGGGACGGCGCGCGCCGCGATGGGCGGACGGATCAAAATGAGGCCAAATGCGCCGCTGACGGCAATGGTGACGGCCAAGGCAGTGGCGGGTTCGACGTTGGAACTACTGGCCGATGATGTGGTGATTGAGCGCCGCGCGGTTGACGAGAAGGCGACACTCTCGTTTACACTGAAATCTCGCCCCGATTTTCGCATCATCAGGGCAGTGGTTCGCGGCCCCGATGGCAAGATCGCGCTGCTCAGCAATGCGGTGCTGATCGACCCCTAGCTCGCGACTGGCAGCCGCAAACGGACCAACAAACCGCCCAAATCCTCGCTTTCTTCAAGCATGACGCTGCCCTCATAAATCTCGGCGACGTCGCGGACGATGGCGAGGCCAAGGCCCGTGCCAGGCTTGCCAGTGTCTAACCTTGCACCGCGATCAAAAATGCGCTGGCGTTCATTTTCGGGGATGCCAAGTCCGTCATCCTCAACGAGGCATTCAACGAACTTCCCTTCCGCGCACACCGTAACAAACACGCTGCCACCGCCATATTTGGCTGCATTTTCGATCAGATTACCGAGCATTTCGTCCAGATCCTGCCGCTCGACATGCACTTTCAGGTCTTTTGCGCCATCAAGGTCGAAGCGAATATCGGGATAAAGCCGCGCCACCGCGCGCTCAACCGATTCAAGGCTAGGCCAGACCTCACAGCGGCTATGCGCATTCCCCCGCCGCCCGACGGCCCGCGCGCGCGCCAAATGATGGTCCACCTGCCGCCGCATCGTCGTCGCCTCGCGGATCACCGTCGGCCCCAGATCGTCAGCATTGGCCGTCGCCGCGTTCATAATCACCGTCAGCGGCGTTTTGAGCGCATGCGCCAGATTGCCCGCATGCCGCCGCGCTTCTTCGGCCTGACGCTCATTATGCGCGATCAGTTCGTTCAATTCCTCCACCATTGGCACAACCTCAATCGGCATCGCCTTGTCGATCTGGCGCGACAGACCGCTGCGCATCCGCACGATCTCCTCACGCACCTTGCGCAGTGGCCACAGCCCGTAAAATGTCTGGAGCGCCGCCATCCCGATCAGCCCCAGCGCGAGCACGAAAAAACTCAGCGACAGCGTTTTGCGCAACCTGCTGATCTGCGCATCAAGCCCGTCGCGGCTTTGCGCAACCTTGAAGCGCCAGTGCGTCTTGGAGCCCGGCAAGGTCACATCGCGTTCGATGATCCGCAACCGTTCCCTTGCAAATTCGGTGCTGTTATAGGCATGCACGCCAACATCTTTCTGCTTTGAGCCGTAACTCAGCCGCCGGTCCCACAGTGATCGCGAGGGAAAATCATCGCGCGCGGGATCGCTCACCTGCCAATATAGCCCCGAATAAGGCTCCAAAAAGCGCTGATCGGCCGGCTCGCGGTTGAACAGCACCTCGCCATCCGGGCCAATCTCCGCCGATACGATCAGCGCGGTCAGCACATATTCAATCTGATCGTCAAAATTGCGCGTCACCGCAGATGTCAGCACACGGTCAAGCGCATAACCGCCAACGCTGAGCAGCACGGTGATCCACACCGCCGCTGTCAGGATCATCCGGCGACTGAGCGAGCCCGTCGTGCGCAGATCGGCGGTTGCCGAGACGGTGTCGCTCATCGCGTTCATCGGCGCGGCGCGAATCGCATCAGGCGGGTTCTTCCAGGCTATAGCCAAGTCCGCGGATCGTGCTGATCACGTCTTGCCCCAATTTTTTGCGAATACGCGTGACAAACACCTCAATCGTGTTTGAATCGCGGTCAAAATCCTGATCATAAATATGTTCGATCAGCTCGGTTCGGCTGACGACCTTGCCCTTGTGGTGGAGCAGATAGCTGAGCAGCTTATATTCCTGCGCGGTCAGTTTGATCGGCTCGCCCGCCTTGGTGACGCGGCCCGAGCGCGTATCAAGCCGCACCTCACCCGCCGTCAATTCAGACGAGGCATTGCCCGAGGCCCGGCGGATAAGCGCGCGCAACCGGGCGATCAGTTCTTCTGACTGAAACGGCTTGGCGACATAATCATCCGCGCCCGCATCAAGCCCGGCGACCTTGTCTGACCAGCTGTCGCGCGCGGTCAGCACGAGCACGGGCATCACCTTGCCCTCCTTGCGCCAGCGATCAAGCACGGTCAGCCCGTCAACCTCGGGCAGGCCCAGATCAAGCACCACCGCATCGTAATTTTCGGTGCTGCCCAGGAAATGGCCTTCCTCACCATCGGTCGCAAGATCAATGGCATAGCCTGCCCCTTCCAGCGTGTTTTTCAACTGCTGGCCCAGGCTGGGTTCATCCTCGACAATCAAAACGCGCATCACTTGTTCCCCTGTTCAGCACCAACCGCCGCCAAATTACTTCCCCGAACGACCAACAATCTGGCCATTATGACCATCAACCTCGACCCAGATGACATTGCCGTCGCGCAGGAACTTTAGCGTGTAAAGCCCACTGGGCGAATCGAAATCGAACCCGATATATTGCGCCCCCGCCATTCCCGGCACCACGCGCCGCTCAATCTCACGCAAGGGCAGCAAGCGACCATTGCGCATTTGCTCAAATGCCTCCTGCTGATCCGGCCGCCGCTGCGCACTGGCAGGGGCGATGATCAGAATCGACAGAACAAGAAAAATGGCGGGGCGAAGCATCATTGCGGACAGTGCATAACGCTGACGTATTGAATAGCCAATGAATGGCTGCGTCAGCCGACGGTCAGGAAGGGGGAGGGCGGCGGCGCAGTGAGGTGGTCACGGCAGGCGTCCAAAAGCGGTGGGAAGGCGACAGACGGCCTTCGGGCACGAAGGCCAGCAAAGCTGCCATCCAACGTGTCAAAACCGTTCGGTTGTGACACCCATGGAGCGTCGGCAGGAATCGACCCGGGTCGGACGCACATCCTTCTATTGACAGAGGCGGAAACCGTTCACAGCCACGGTTGCTGTGGCGGTATAATGGGCTCGACGATCGATGTGTCTTGGACGGCCAATCAGGACACGCCATGTGATCCTAGCGCTTGCGCTGTCGATTGCCTCTCCCCTTCTAGCGGAGGAAACGTGGATCGTTCGTACCGATCTATGGGGAAATCCGGCATTTTCGACGCTGACGGTGGAACGCCGAAACGACCAAATCGCGGGTAATCTCGACGGCGATCGACTGTCTGGTCAGGTAACGCGCAGCGCTATCGCGTTCGATGCTGTCGATAGCGATGGCCGGGTGTCTCACTATAGCGCCACCATCGGTGACGACCGGATGCAGGGCACCGTGGACGGCCCGGATACGAACGACGCGACGAAGCGGATGTTCAAAGCTGCCCAGACCACTGCCCCGCCGACCAACAGGCTGCGTGCAGCCGCATTAACGAATTGTGGGGAAGCCAATCGCTCTAGGACTGCGACGAGGAGACAACCGACAGCAAATTGCCACCGCTTGGATTTGGGGGACGTGATCAAGTTCAGCGGCCATCGCCTCGAACCAAGCTCTCCTCTCCTGAGGCGCAATCTTGAAAGCGAGTGCGAAAAAGCCCTGCGGCTGTGGTTTCCGCCTCCGAATCATAGTGCAAATCCCTTTCCAAGGTTGGCTTCGGGCACATTGTTGAGCGTAATGGTGCGGGCGAGTGCCAAGCCCGATGGGGTCAGGCGATAGGCGTGGCGCGGCGGCCGTCCCTCGCGCGGCGCAGGAACCCATTGGGCTTCAAGGTTGCCTTGATCACACAGCCGGATCAGCATCGGATACAGCGTGCCCGAGGCAATGCCGGTGATCTCCATCAATTCATAGCCGTAGCGCCAATCCTGGGGCCGTTCGAGGAGCGCCAGCAAAACAGTTCGCGTTTGTTTGGAGATGTTAGGGCGTCTTGGAATGACGCCAATCTATATATGTAGAGTTTATAATTTAAGTGGGATTTCCGGTGGCCCAAGTTCAGGATGAAACAGACCGGTCCTGCAGCGCAGAAGGGGAAAGCCGCCATTCTCCTTCCCGCCCACAAATGGTCGTCCACGACGGATCGGCGAGCGCCCCAGACCGGTCAGGCAGCTATCGCATCGATTCCGCCATAACCGGAATTTTTCCGTCGACCCCTTGCGGAAATAGGCAAGCCATTGTCGAACTATGCTATGGGTTCATTCATAATTCAGCACGGGACCAGTCTTGTGTCATTTTCTATCGGAGAGTTCGCTTTATGCAGTGGCGTGCATCAATCCTCGCGGCCGCGCTCGCGCTCTACGCCGGTCAAGCGGCGGCACAGCCCTCCGATGCGTCGCCGGCCGATCTTAGTGTCCGTGTGGGCGATACCATTGCAATGATAATCAACGATCAGCATGTGCGCTTTCGCCTGGCACCGGATGCCGTTTCCGTTCCGACTGTGAATGCCGATGTGGCAGAGAGGATCGGACTGAAGCCCAGTATGGTCCGTTACCTGTATCTCATCGGACCGGTGAAGATTGCCTTACGGACGGATAATGTGAAGTACCGTGCAGGAAACACGTCCTTCAAAAGCCGCACGGCGTTCAGCGATCGGCAAGTGGCCGACGGCGCCGACGGCGTTGCAGGCCCTGCAACATTCCCGTTCCGGCGCACCATATTCGTTCTGCGGGACCCGCAGGCGGGCGATCAAGCAATTACCTTCCCCCTCGACAGAGATATGGGCCTCAGCCAGACGGGCATGAAGATCGACGTGGGTGGCAAGCCGGTCTACGTCGCATTCAGCCTGGCTCGGGCAGAAAGCGTGGTGACTGCAACCGGCGGGCGATGGATCGCCGATGCGAATGGCGGGCGGTTCAATGGAGATGCCCGCGAAGCGCCGATCCTTTATGAGATATCGCGTCCCATCCGCCGCCTGGACCTCGATCGTCCCTTGATGCTGGGCGCGTTGGAGATACGCAATATTGCAGTTCGCGTCTCGGACATGGGCAATGCTCAAGGCATTCCCGAAGGGACCATCCCTGACCAGGATCTCGACGAGATTGTGGTCACGGGCCACAGCAAGCGCAAGGTCCCGGCCCAGCGGCTCTACATCGGGATGGATACGATCGGCCATTGCGCGTCGCTTACCTATGACTTTGACGCTGGCACAGTCACCTTGATG
Organism: Sphingomonadales bacterium; assembly: GCA_038316685.1. GTDB lineage: Bacteria > Pseudomonadota > Alphaproteobacteria > Sphingomonadales > Sphingomonadaceae > Sphingomonas. Next base: position 511 of record JBBQAU010000029.1, on the reverse strand, counting down.
TGCCCGAATCAGCCTTCAGCTGGGGCAATGGGCTAAAGCGCGAGCATTGTCGGGCGCAGGAAGTCCCGGTTATTCGCCTCAGGCCAAGGCTGGCGCATGGCGGCGGGACGGCAGCTAACCAATCATCACCGGTCATGAGTGGCGCCGATGGGCGATCCCAAAAGCAGCGTGGCGGCTTTTGGCGGAACCAGACGCTCACTTTGGCTAATCTAAACGACTGGGTCTGGTCGGTAGCAGACGGTTCACTTTCCCTCGCGGGAGAGGATAGCGGCACTTGGCGCTTGAGCGGCTGGCAGAGCTTGGTGAGGGTGGTCGGCTGCCCGTTATTGTGCGCTGAAGCCCCTGTGGGGCAGGAAGCGCGCAAACTGGCTCGGCGACGGGGTTACGGCACCTGATCTGCCCAATAACTGAACACGGAGCGACAAGGATCGATCCATCAGCGCATGGACAGCGTCGTGACGTCAACGCATCCGCGAAGCCGCCAGCGTCTTGAACGTCTTGCCGTCCAGTT